>NZ_KV828374.1:0-47855 GCF_001836405.1 Pseudomonas sp. HMSC057H01
CCACCGGCAGCCCGGACGCGGTACGCCTGGAACACCGCGTGGCCGGCGCCGACGCCAACCCCTACCTGCTACTGGCAGCGGTGCTGGCAGGCGTTCATCACGGGCTGACCAACAAGGTCGAGCCGGGCGCGCCGATCGAAGGCAACTCCTACGAGCAGTTGGAGCCGAGCCTGCCGAACAACCTGCGCGACGCCCTGCGCGAGCTGGACGAAAGCGAGATCATGGCGAAGTACATCGACCCGAAGTACATCGACATCTTCGTCGCCTGCAAGGAAAGCGAGCTGGAGGAGTTCGAGCACTCGATCTCCGACCTCGAGTACAACTGGTACCTGCATACCGTCTGAGGTAGCGGTATCGGCGCGCCGGTCCTGGGCCGGCGCCGTACGCAGCGAAATCCGGGGCGGTTTCGCAGACACTCAACGCGGGGGCGTCTGTGTCTGGGAAACCGCCCCGGTCCTTTTCTCGGAACCGGGAAATGTGCGCCACGGCACAGCCTGCCGCCACGCCTCCCGCCAGACTCGATGCTGGCCTGCATCAATGCCTCTGCCGCCTGGCTCCGGCACCATCGTCCGCTCCGTTCCGTCCAGCGAGAAGATTCCATGCCCCGCCTTTCCGCCCTGCTGTTCCTCGCCCTCGCACCCTGGCTGGCCCAGGCCGAGGAGACCCTGCGCGTCTACAACTGGAACGACTACATCGACCCGCAGGTGCTCGAGTCCTTCCAGAAGGACACCGGCATCCGCGTCGAGTACCACACCTTCGCCACCGCCGAGGAACTGGACAAGGCGCTGCGCAGTGGCGAGGCGATCGACGTCGCCGTCCCCTCCCACGACACCCTGCCGGCCCTGCTGAAGGACAACCTGCTGCGGCCGCTGGACTTCACCCAGCTGCCCAACCGCAGCCATCTCGACCGTCAATTGCTGAGCAAACTGGCCGCGGTCGACCCTGACAACCGCCACGCCGTCCCCTATCTATGGGGTGCCGTAGGCCTGGCCATCAATACCCCGCAGGCCGAAGCCGCCTATGGCGGGCCGCTGCCCAACAGCTGGAGCCTGCTGTTCGACGCCAGCCAGAGCCAGCGCCTGAAAAGCTGCGGCATCAGCCTGCTGGACGCGCCGGACGAAACCCTGGCGATCCTCCTCAACTACCAGGGCCGCAACCTCGGTCGTACCGCTCCGAGCCAGGTACGCCGCGCCGCCGAGGCGCTGCACGGACTGCGACCGAACCTGCGCTACGTCGACAGCGAGCGCTACATCGCCGACCTCGAAGGCGGTCGCCTCTGCCTGGCCATGGCCTGGGTCGGCGACGCCCTGCGCGCGGCCAAGGCGGGCCAGCCGGTAAGTTTCGAGGTACCGCAGGAAGGCTCGGTGCTGTTCATCGACAACCTGGTGATCCCGGCCGGCGCCCAGCATCCACGCGAGGCGCACCGTTTCATCGACTACCTGATGCAACCGAAGATCGCCGCACAGATCACCGCCGCCACCCTCTACCCCAGCGGCAACGCCGACGCCGCCGGCTTCCTCGATCCCGCCCTGCGCCAGCAACCCGGCCTGTATCCGGACCGCGACACCAGCCGCCGCCTGTTCGCCCTGGAAACGCCGCCGGAAAAACTCCGGCCGGTGGTCGACGAGATCTGGAAGGCCTTCCGCGGCGCCAGCCACTGAGCGGCTTGCCCCGGTCGCGTGAGCTGGCGTCCAATAGCCGCTCACGCCCGGAGACCCGCCACATGCAGCCCACCTCGCCCACCCGCAAGCCCCGCGCCAGCAGCCAGGCCCGGATCGCCGCGATCCTCGACGCCGCTCGCGGCCTGCTCGCCGACGAAGGCATCGGCGGCCTGACCATCTATAGCGTGGCCGAACGCGCGGAAATGCCACCATCGTCGGTCTACCACTTCTTCCCCAGCGTGCCGGCCCTGCTCCAGGGGCTGACCGGCGAGGTCCACGCCGCCTTCCGCGCGTGCCTCGAACAGCCGGTGGACCATGCAGGCCTGCGCTGCTGGCGCGACCTGTCGCGGATCGTCGAGGAGCGCATGCTGGCGGTCTACGCCCGCGACGCGGCGGCCCGCCAACTGATTCTCGCCAGCCACGGCCTGGCCGAAGTCACCCAGGCCGATCGCCAACATGACGTGCAACTCGGCCAGGCCATGCGCGCCCTGTTCGAGCGGCATTTCCTGCTGCCTCCGCTGCCGACCGATATCGAGATCTTCAGCCTGGCCATGGAGCTAGGCGATCGCGTCTACGCATTGTCGGTACAGCGTCACGGGATCATCGACGCACGCCTGGCGGAAGAAGGCATGCGGGTGTTCGACGCCTACCTGGGGCTCTACCTGCCGCCGATCCTGGAAAAGCGTAGTGAACCATTAACCGGATTTATATCCGATTTAAATCGATAGAAAATCCATAACACTCCCTTAAACCGCTTCACAGTCCGATTTTTATCGGATATAAATCCGCCCATCACTCGATCGGGCGCGACACCCCGTTCCCGCCCGCCCGACCCACAACCGGCCGCCGCCAAGCCCGGCAGCCATCCGAGCCAGCACACGAGGTGTTCCATGACCCGCAACGTCACCGTCGCCGCCACCCAGATGGCCTGCTCCTGGGATCGTCCGGCGAACATCGCCCGCGCCGAGAAACTGGTGCGCCAGGCCGCCGCCAGGGGTGCGCAGATCATCCTGATCCAGGAACTGTTCGAGACCCCCTACTTCTGCCAGAAGCCGAACCCGGACTACCTGCAGCTGGCCACCACGGTCGAGGAGAACGCCGCCATCGCCCACTTCCAGGCCCTCGCCCGGGAGTTGCAGGTGGTATTGCCGATCAGCTTCTTCGAACGCGCCGGGCGCGCCCGCTTCAACAGCATCGCGGTCATCGACGCCGATGGCGGCAACCTCGGGGTCTACCGCAAGAGCCACATCCCGGACGGCCCGGGCTACCACGAGAAGTACTACTTCAATCCGGGCGACACCGGCTTCAAGGTCTGGCAGACCCGCTACGCACGGATCGGCGTCGGTATCTGCTGGGACCAGTGGTTCCCCGAATCGGCGCGCAGCATGGCGTTGCTCGGCGCGGAACTCCTGTTCTACCCGACCGCCATCGGTAGCGAACCGCACGACGCCAGCATCAGCTCGCGCGATCACTGGCAGCGCGTGCAGCAAGGCCATGCCGGGGCCAACCTGATGCCACTGGTGGCTTCCAACCGCATCGGCCGCGAGGAGCAGGATGGCTACGACATCACCTTCTATGGTTCCTCGTTCATCGCCGACCCGTTCGGCGAGAAAGTCGAGGAGCTGAACCGCACCGAGGAAGGTATCCTTGTCCACACCTTCGACCTCGATGCGCTGGAGCGCACCCGCAGCGCCTGGGGCGTGTTCCGCGACCGCCGGCCGAACCTCTACGGTCCGCTGAAGACCCTCGACGGTTCGCTGGAGTCCTGAGGCCTCGGGAAACGATCCGCGCGGGGACGCCCCGCGCATTCCGCGCCGGCGTCCGCCGCGCATAGCAACGATTTCAGGAGCAGCGATGAGCAACCCGACCAGCACCCCACGCGCCGACGGCTTCCGCATGCCCGCCGAATGGGAACCCCACGAGCAGACCTGGATGGTCTGGCCGGAACGCCCGGACAACTGGCGCAACGGCGGCAAGCCGGCCCAGGCGGCCTTCGCCGCGGTGGCCAAGGCCATCGCGCGCTTCGAGCCGGTCACCGTCTGCGCCAGCGCCGGGCAGTACGAGAACGCGCGCGCGCGCCTCGACGACGGCAACATCCGCGTAGTGGAAATCAGCAGCGACGATGCCTGGGTCCGCGACACCGGCCCAACCTTCGTCATCGACGACAAGGGCGATGTACGCGGCGTCGACTGGGGCTTCAACGCCTGGGGTGGCTTCGAAGGCGGCCTGTACTTCCCCTGGCAGCGCGACGACCAGGTGGCACGCAAGATCCTCGAGATCGAACGGCGCGCCCGCTACCGCACCGACGACTTCGTCCTCGAGGGCGGCTCGATCCACGTCGACGGCGAAGGCACGCTGATCACCACCGAGGAATGCCTGCTCAACCACAACCGCAATCCGCACCTGAGCCAGGTGGAGATCGAGCGAACCCTGCGCGACTACCTTGCGGTGGACAGCATCATCTGGCTGCCGAACGGCCTCTACAACGACGAGACCGACGGCCACGTCGACAACTTCTGCTGCTACGTGCGTCCCGGCGAGGTGCTGCTGGCCTGGACCGACGACCAGGATGACCCGAACTACCTGCGCTGCCAGGCCGCCCTCCGCGTGCTGGAAGAAAGCCGCGACGCCAAGGGACGCAAGCTGGTGGTGCACAAGATGCCGATCCCCGGCCCGCTGTACGCGACCCAGGAAGAGTGCGACGGCGTGGATATCGTCGAGGGCAGCCAGCCGCGCGATCCCTCCATTCGCCTGGCCGGTTCCTACGTGAACTTCCTGATCGTCAACGGCGGCATCGTCGCGCCGAGCTTCGACGATCCCAAGGACGCCGAGGCCAGGGCGATACTCCAGCGCGTGTTCCCCGAGCACGAGGTGGTGATGGTCCCGGGGCGCGAGATCCTCCTCGGCGGCGGCAACATCCATTGCATCACCCAGCAGCAACCGGCGCCGCGCAAGGCCTGAGCAGCGTCCAGTCGACAGATAGCGCCGGCTGGCTCCGGAATGAAAAAAGCCCGCGCCCTCTCGGAAGACGCGGGCTTTTCCATGCCTGGCCGGCGCCTTACAGCAGCGGCAGGGTGTAGCTGACGATCAGGCGGTTCTCGTCCTGGTCGCGCTGGGTCGCAGTGCCCGAGCCGGACACCGGCAGACCGGTGCGGAACGAAGCGTTCTTCCAGGTGAAGCCCAGCCCTTTGAAGGTACCGTCCGGGATCACATAGGCTAGGGCGATGTCACGCTCCCACTCGCTCTGGTCGCCGCGCCCGGACTTGATGTTGTCGCCCTTGAGGTACATGGTGTTGAAGGTCAGGCCCGGCAGGCCGAGGCCAGCGAAGTCGTAGCCGTAGCGGACCTGCCAGGTGCGCTCGCCGGCGCGCTGGAATTTGCCGATCTGCACGTCGGTGATCAGGTACGCGGTGGAACCTTCGCCATCGCCACGGTTCAGGAACGGGAAGTCGCTGTCGCCGTTGAGGATCTGGTAACCGGCGCCGATGCTGTGGCCGCTGACGGTATAGGTGAAGAGACCGCTGAAGGCGCGGTTGTCGACTTCGCCCTTGGTCACGCCGCTGCCGTAGTAGCCGCTGCTGACGTAGCCGTCGGCACGGCCGGAACGGCTGCCGTTCTTGCCGTCGGAGCTGCTGTCGAAGGCGCGCAGGTCGGTCTTCAGGACGCCCGGGCCGATCTGCCAGTTGTGGATCAGGCCGAGGAAGTGCTGCTTGTAGAAGTCGTCCAGGTTGCCGTAGTAGTACTGCAGGGTCAGGTCCTTGTTGACCTTGTAGTCGCCACCCGCGTAGTAGAACTTGTTGCTGTCGCGCGAGCCGGCGCTGCTGCCGTTGGCGCCGGCGATGCTCAGGCTGCGGTTGTCGGTGGAGTTACGGCCCTTGGAGTGTTCCAGTTGGCCGGCAACCAGGGTGAAGTCCTTGAGGTCGGTCGAGGTGACCTGGCCGCCCTCGAAGGTGACCGGCAGCAGGCGGCCGTCGTTGTAGGTGACCACCGGCAGCTTCGGCTGCAGGGTGCCATAGCGGAACTCGGTGTTGGATACCTTGGCCTTGGCGGTCAGGCCCAGGCTGGCGAAGTCGTGCACCGGCTCACCGTTGCTTTCCAGCGGGAACACGGTGCCCGGCTGGCGGTCCAGGCCCAGGCCGCTCTTGCCGGCACGGCCGCCGCCGTCCAGGCGCACGCCGAGCAGGCCCAGCGCGTCGACGCCGAAGCCGACGGTGCCCTGGGTGAAGCCCGACTGGTAATTCAGGATGAAGCCCTGGCCCCACTCTTCCTGCTTGCTCGGCGAGGCGCTGCCATTGCGGTTGTCGGTATTGATGTAGAAGTTGCGCAGGGTCAGCGATGCCTTGCTGTCCTCGATGAAACCGGCGGCGACCGCCTGTTGCGCCAGGGCACCGAGGGTACCGGCAGTGATGGCCAGGGCCAGTCGTGACTTGTTGATCTTGCGACTCTTCATTGGTCTTTTCCCCATTGGTATTGCTAATTGTCTTCCGGTCGGGGGAAGTGGAACGCGTGGGCCCGACCGGTCGTTGAAACACTGAGCGCCGAACCATCCCGGAAGATGGCGCGCGCGAAACTCGGCATTCGATGGATCAGGAAACGGCGCAACCCGCGACGATGGAACGACGGGGCAGGCAAGCAGGCAGGGAGGCAGCGAACGGAAGCGTGTGCATGGGTGTACTCGTGTCTTGTTATTGTGCGGCGGGTGTCTCGACCCACCGCCAGTGAAGGCAATTTGTAAGCCAATCTTTCCATCGGGCTCCGCCTTCGCGTCCTCTCGGGCTTCCTGCCCTTCTCCCGGCTGACGGGCCGGAGGGTATCGGCAGAAAACCGCCTATTACAGCTTCCTTTCTGGCGAGTTACCGCCACGTTTCAGAAAATCGTTATTTCCTGCGCTTTATAGCGCGTGGGTAATAAACAGTAAAATATCCGCAATAAACCTAAAAAGAATTAATTATTCGTATTTAATAGCTTTAAGGAATATTGTACCGCAGCCGCAGCCTGCCGGTCGCCTCCCCAAAGAGGTATTCCGTGGCGCCGTCGACAAAACGGAAACGTTTGCCCAGCGGTCAGCCCACGACGATGCAGTCCTTGCCCTGGCGCTTGGCCGAGTACATCGCGGCGTCGGCCCGGCTGTAGAGGGCACCGAGCCCCTCGTCATCAGCCTGGAGGACCGTCAGGCCCTGGCTGACGGTGATCCCGAAGCTTTGTTCGCCCTCCTGGAAGCGCAGGCGTTGCACCTCGCGCTGCAGGCGTTCGCCGATCTGTCGCGCGGTCTGCTCGTCGCAGCCGGGCAGCAGCACGGCGAACTCCTCGCCGCCGATCCGCCCGAACAGGTCGCCACGGCGCAACGCGGCACTGCCGCTCTGGGCGATACGCTGGAGGACCTGGTCGCCGACCTGGTGGCCGAAGCGGTCGTTGATCTTCTTGAAGTCATCGACGTCCAGCAGCAGGAACGCCAACGGTATCCCCTCGCGGCGACACTCCTTGAAGGCCGCCTCGGCACTGTCGAAGAAATAGCGACGGTTGCTGCTCTGGGTCAGCACGTCGGTGGTGGCCAACCGTTGCAGCTCGCTCTCCATGTGCTTCTTGTCGGTGATGTCCTCGGCGATGCCCACCACCATCAGCGGCAGTCCCGCCTCGCCCTGGCGACTGACGAAGCACTTGTCGTTGAGCCAGCGGACCTCGCCGTCGCCGCGCACGATGCGGTATTCGCGTTGTTCCACGGCGCCACGTTCGAGCACCTGCAGCAGGCTGCTGTCGGCGTAGTCGAGGTCGTCCGGGTAGATGCTGTTGCGCCACTCCTCGTAGTCCGCCAGCAGCAGCGCCGCGGAACGGCCGAAGATTTTCTCGTAGGCGGGGCTGACGTAGACCATCCGCCGGTTCTGCCAGTCGTAGGCCCAGAGCACCGAGTTGACGCTGGCCAGCAAGGCGCTGAAGAGTTGCTCGCGCTCCTTCAGCCGGGCCACTTCGGCACGGCTGTGCAGCAAGGCCAGCGCGGCCTCCTGCGGGTCTTCGGGAATGCCGGGTAGGTCGTCCATGGATCGTCGCTCTGCTCGCGGAACGGGTTCGACCGCCAACTTAGCGCAGGGGTCGCGGCGATACAGAAATGCCCGCCGAACGGCAGGGAAAGGCTCCAGCCAGTGCGCTCGGTCACAGTTGCCGAGCGATACCGTTCGTATTCGCCGGCACCTGCACGCCCAGTTGTTTCTGCGCCTCGAACAGCGAGCGCAGGAACAGGGTCAGGGTCGGTCGTTCTTCGTGTCCCTGGCGGGTAATGCAATGGAATTCCGAGTCGTAGGCCAGTTGCCGCGGCCGGATCGCCCGCATGCGTCCTTCGGCGACCCAGGTGGCGGCGTAGTGCGTCGGCAGGTAGCCGATGTAGGTGCCGCTGAAGACCAGGGTAGCGATGGCCTCCATGGTGTAGGCATCGGTTCCCTGGTTGAAGCGCAGGTCGTGCGGGCGATGGTTTTCCGCCATGTAGCCGCGGCCGACATAGTCGGCGGCGCAGATCTCGTCCAGCGCCGGTTCGTCGTCCGCCCGGGCGAAGAAGGGGTGCGCGCTGCCGCAATAGAGGTTCTGCTCCTCGCGGAACAGGGGTTGGTAGTAGAGCCCGGACAACCGGTGGTGGAAGGCCCCCACCGCCAGTTGCAGGCGCTCTTCCAGCACCGCGTGCTCGAGTTCGTCGGGACGCCGCGTGTGCAGCTTGAGCAGCACCTCCGGGGCGCGCTGGCGAAACAGCCGGATGGCCAGCGGCAACGGTAGGCAATGCTGGCCGATGACGCCATCGACGCAGCCCAGGTGCAACGCCTCGCGATCGCGCCCGCCGAGGCCACGGACCTGCTCGCGGAAACGGGCGATGTCGCTGAACAGGCCGAGCGCGGCGTCGTAGAGTTCCTGTCCCTCCTCGGTCAACTGGAAACCGCCGTTGCCGCGCCGGCACAGGGAATAGCCCAGGCGCACCTCCAAGTCGCGCACCAGCACGCTCAGGCGCGACAGGCTGGTGTTCAGGCGCGCCTGGGCGGCAGTGAAGCCGCCGGCCTCGACGATGGCGCAGAAGGTGCGCAGCATGCGCAGGTCGATGTCGTTGAGGTTGCCCAGCATTCCCGCCCTCATGGCGTTCGGTCCGCCTTCGTTATAGCGCCAAAGCCGGGCCGGCGGAACGCCGTCAGGCGCTTCGCGCGGCCGACTCGGCAAGCAGGCAGAGCAGTTCGAACATCATGGTCGCCCCCACCAACGCCGTGGCGCCGCCGACATCGAACGGCGGCGAGACTTCCACCACGTCGGCGCCGACCAGGTCCAGCCCGCGCAGGCCACGGACCAGTTGCTGGGCCTGGAGGCTGGTCATGCCGCCGATCTCCGGGGTGCCGGTGCCAGGCGCGAAGGCCGGGTCGAGCACGTCGACGTCGAAACTCACATAGGTCGGCCCGTCGCCCACCACCCGCCGGGCTTCGGCCAGGGTCGCCTCGACGCCCAGTTCGACGAACTCTTCCATGTGGATCACGCGGATGCCGCACTCGCGGGCGAAAGCGTCGTCGTCCGGCGAATACACCGAGCCACGAATGCCGATCTGCACCGTGCGCAGCGGGTCGAGCAGACCTTCCTCGATGGCCCGGCGGAATGGCGTGCCGTGGGTGTAGGGGTTGTCGCCGAAGTAGCGGTCGTTGGTATCGGAATGCGCATCGAAATGCACCATGCCCAGCGGCCGCTCGCGACCCAGGGCGCGAAAGATCGGCAGGGTCACCAGGTGGTCGCCACCGACCGACAGCGGCAGGGTACCGGCGGCATGGACCTGGCGATAGAAGCCTTCGATGCGGCGCAGCGAATCGAGCAGGTCGATGGGATTCACCGGCGCATCACCGAGGTCGCCGACCCGCACCAGGTCGTAGGGCGCAATGCGGCTGACGTGATGCACCTTGCGCATCAGGCTGGACAGGTTGCGCACCTCGCGCGGGCCATGGCGGGCACCGGCGCGGTTGGTGGTGCCGCCGTCCCAGGGCACGCCGATCAGGCCGACCTGCAGCGCCGCCGGGTCGGTGAACGCCGGCAGGCGCATGAAGGTCGGGATACCGGCGAAGCGTGGAATCTCGGCGGCGTCGAGGGGCTGCGGATGGTCGTTCGACATGGAGCATCTCCGTGTGGCGGGAAGAAAGCACCGGGCGCCGCCCGGCGCAGTGGGTTCATTCCGGCTGGGCTCGCAGGCTGGCGGCAGGACGGGTGGCCAGGCTGACCGCGACGAAGGTCGCCAGGCTGGCCAGCAGGCCGTAGACGATCGGCGAGTTGGCGAGCAGGCCGTCGCGGGCCATGCAGGCGATCACCGCCAGGCAACCGGCGACGATGCTGGCGATCGCTCCCTGCGGACTGGCCCGACGCCACAGCAGCGCGCCGACGATCGGCACCAGCAGGCCGCCGACCAGCAGGTTGTAGGCGATGCTCAGGGCCGCGATGACGTCGTTGACCAGGCACGCCAGGACCAGCATCGCCACCCCCATCAGCAGGGTGATGCAACGGCTCAGGCGGATGTCGCTGGTGGTACCGGGGCGCAGGAAGCGCGCATAGATGTCTTCCTGCAGCACGGTGGCCGCCGCCAGCAGGCACCCGCTGGCGGTGGACATGATCGCCGACAGCGCGGCCGCCACCACCAGGCCGCGCAGGCCCGGCGCCAGTACCTCGCGGGTGATCTCGGCGTAGGCGTTCTCCGGCACCGCCAGGTCCGGCAGGAGGACCCGCGCCGCCGCGCCGATCAGCGCGCAGGCGGCGCCGTAGAGCATGCAGTAGACGCCGGCACCAAGCCCGGCATAGCGCACCACCGTCTCGCTGCGCGCGGTGAACACTCGCTGCCAGATGTCCTGGCCGATCAGCGCGCCGAAGAAGTACAGGAGGAAGTAGGTGAGGATGGTATCCAGGCCGATGTGGCCGAGGTCGAAGAAGCCCGCCGGCAGCACCTCCTGCATGCGCGCCAGGCCACCGGCGCCGTCGATCGACAACGGCAGCAGGACCAGGAAGATACCGACGGTCTTGATCACGAACTGGATGATGTCGGTCAGCGTAAGGGACCACATGCCGCCGATCACCGAATAGACGATGACGATCCCGCCACCGCAGAGGATCGCCGGGATCCGCGGGATGCCGAATACCACCTCGGTGACCGAGCCGATGGCGATGGTCGCGGTGACCGCCACCATCAGGTCGTAGGCGACCATGACCACCCCGCCGATCAGGCGCGAGGAGGCCTGGTAGCGCTGCTCCAGCACCTGGGTCACGGTGAACACCCGCAGGCGCGCGATCTGCCGCGAGAACACCAGGCTGAGGACGATGATCCCCAGGCCGAGCATGAACACCAGCCACAAGCCGGACAGGCCGAACTGGTAGCCGAGCTTGACCGTACCGATGGTCGACGCGCCGCCGAGCACCACCGCGGCCATGGTTCCCAGGTAGAGGCCGGGGCCGAGGCGGCGTCCGGCGACGAGGAAATCGCTCTGGCTCTTCGCCTTGCGCATTCCGTACCAGCCCAGGCCCAGCATGGCCAGGGCGTAGACCAGCATGATCAGGTAATCCAGCAACATCGCCCGCGCTCCTTTTCTTGTTGTTCTGCGTGACGCCCGGCGTGGCGCCTGGGCACGCCGAAGATAGGCCGGGCGCCGCCCGGGCTGAATCCCGGATCGGGCAAGTCGACTTGCGGAGGAAGAGAAGTATCGGCGGGGCGTCGCATTGGCGACGCCGAAACGCAACGCGCCGGCAGGAGCCGGCGCGTTGCAGAGGCGGCTGACGCACCCGCGAGGGCGCGCCAGGCGTCAGGCGGGACGCAGCGAGTAGGTCTTCAGTTGCGCGGCGAACTCCTTCAGCGACTGGATACCGCTGGCTTCCGCCTCATGCACCCAGTCCTTGATCGCCGCCAGCATGTCGTGGCCGTTGGCGCTGGTCTTGGCCCAGATCTGCTGCAACGCCAGGCGCTTCTCGTAGATCACCTTCAGCGCCTGGCTGTGGGCGAGCATCGAGTCGATGCGCACATGGTGGCGGTCCTGCAGCAGGCTGGTCTCGCGCGACAGCAGGCGCTTGGCGCGGCGGAACAGGTGGCGCACCGACTCGTCGGCCTTGGCCACTTCCTGTTTGACCAACGGCGCGATCACCAGCTTGCGGTACTGCGCCATGATCTGGAAGCGGTTGTTGAGGATCGCCATGGCGGTATCCATGTCCAGGCTGTGCTTGCCTTCGACCCGATGGGCGATCGGCGCAACCCGGGCGACCCTGGCCAGGCGCAGGAAACTGAACAGCTTGATCCAGGCCCAGCCCAGGTCGAATTCCCACTTCTTCACCGACAGCTTGGCCGAGTTCGGGTAGGTGTGGTGGTTGTTGTGCAGCTCTTCGCCACCGATGAGGATGCCCCAGGGCACCAGGTTGGTGGCGGCGTCGCGGCATTCGAAGTTGCGATAGCCGACCGCGTGGCCGAGGCCGTTGACCACGCCGGCGGCCCAGAACGGAATCCATGCCATCTGCACGGCCCAGACGGTCAGGCCAAGGGCGCCGAACAGGGCCAGGTCGATGAGCGCCATCAGCACCACGCCGCCGATCGGGAAGCGCGAGTAGAGATTGCGCTCGATCCAGTCGTCCGGGCAGTTCTTGCCGTAGATGCGCAGGGTGTCCTGGTTCTTCGCCTCGGCCTTGTACAGCTCCGCGCCTGCGCGCAGGACGGTGAACAGGCCCTTGTGCACCGGGCTGTGCGGATCCTCGACGGTCTCGCACTTGGCATGGTGCTTACGGTGGATCGCGGTCCATTCGCGCGTGTTCATCCCTGTGGTCAACCACAACCAGAAACGGAAGAAGTGCTGCAACGCAGGGTGCAGGTCGAGTGCACGGTGGGCGGAATAGCGATGCAGGTAGACGGTCACGCTGACGATGGTGATATGCGTCAGCACCAGGGTAACTGCCACCAGTTGCCAGGGCGACAGGTCGAGAAAACCGTTGAACCACATAGGCGGTACTGAACCTCGGGGGATTTGGGAGTGATGAGGGCCTTGTCTGACAAAACCTGGGGGCATTATCACCAAGCGGCTGGGGATTACCATCCGTTCTTTTAGATATGAACAGGGCCGGATGGCCATCATTTATACTGCCCGGCCAATAATTGCCCACTGAAAATCCCATGAGCCCCCGCCTGAGTGCCCTTCGCCTGAGCCTGGCTTATCTCGCAATCGCCATCGCCTGGGCGTTCCTGAGCGATCATTTGTTACAAAACCAGGTCCAGGACCACGACCAGCTGGTGTTCTGGATGACCGCCAAGCGGCTGTTCTTCTTCGCCGCAACCGGCCTGCTCCTGTACCTCTACCTGGTACGCCAATTCCGCCGCAAGGCCCAGGCCTACGACGAACTGCACGGCAGCGAGCAGCGCCTGAACCGTGCCCTGGAAGCGGTGCGCGACGGTCTCTGGGATTGGGACCTGGTGACCGACCGGATGTTCGTCTCGCCGGGCTACGCCGCGCTGATCGGCCTCGCTCCGGAGGAACTCGGCGACCCCATCGAGACCTGGAAGAAGCGCCTGCACCCGGAAGAGTACGCCACCGTGCTGGAGGCCCACCGCAACCACCTGCAGGGCCTGACCGACAATCTCGACCACATCTACCGCCTGCGCCACAAGGACGGCGACTACCGCTGGATCCACTCGCGCGGCCGGGTCCTCCGCGATGCCCTGGGCAAGCCGCTGCACTACACCGGCGTGGCCCGCGACATCACCCTGCAGCGGCTCAAGGAAGACCACCTGCGCCAGGCCGCGGCGGTATTCGACAGCACCCGCGAGGGCGTTCTGGTCACCGATGCCCAGGCGGTGATCGTGCACGTCAACCCTTCCTTCGAGCGCATCACCGGCTACCGTTCCGAGGACGTGCTCGGCAAGACCCCGGCGATCCTCCGCTCCGGTCGCCAGGACCAGGCGTTCTACCAGCGCCTGTGGCTGGCCCTGCGCGAGCAGGACGTCTGGAGCGGAGAGATCTGGAACCGTCGCAAGAGCGGCGAGATCTACCCGCAGTGGCTGCACATCCGCGCGGTGCGCAACGACCAGGGCCAACTGACCCACTACGTCGGGGTGTTCTCCGACCTGAGCAGCATCAAGCGCTCGGAGAACGAACTGGACTTCCTCGCCCACCACGACTCGCTGACCGGCCTGCCCAACCGCGTGCTGCTGCGCGAGCGCATCGAGCAGGCGCTGGAGAACGGCAAGGACCGGACGGTGGCCGGGGCCCTGCTGCTGATCGACCTCGACCACTTCAAGCACATCAACGACAGCCTCGGCCACACCACCGGCGACATGCTCCTCAAGGAAGTCAGCAAGCGCCTGCAACACCAGCTCGACGAGCGCTGCCTGCTGTCGCGACTGGGCGGCGACGAATTCGCCATCCTCGTCGAGAACGACGACCCGGAAGCCGTCGCGCGACTCTCACAGCGCATCCTCGACGGTTTCAACGCGCCGTTCGACATCCACTGCCAGCCGATCTATATCAGCGCCAGCCTCGGTGTCAGCCTCTACCCGGAAGACGCCAGCGACGTCGACCACCTGATGCAACACGCCGACGCCGCGCTGTTCCAGGCCAAGGACAGCGGGCGTAACGCCTACGCCTTCTACACCCGCGTGCTGACCGCCCGGGCCCGCGCCCATGTCCAGGTGGAATCGGCCCTGCGCCATGCGCTGGAGCACGACGAACTGCGCGTCCACTACCAGCCGGTGCACGACCTGGCCAGCGGGCGGATCGTCGGCGTCGAGTCGCTGGTGCGCTGGCAGCATCCCGAGCGCGGCCTGGTGCCGCCAGGCGAGTTCGTCCCGGTGGCGGAGGAATGCGGGCTGATCGCCGCGCTGGACAATTGGGTGCTCAAGCGTGCCTGCCGGCAGATGCGCGAATGGCAACAGCGCGGCGTCGAACTGGAGTTCGTCGCGGTCAACGTCTCCAGTCGGCTGTTCAACCGCGGCGGCCTAGAGGAAAGGATCGCCAACGCCCTGGAAGAGTCCGGGCTGGAGCCCCGCTACCTGGAGCTGGAAGTCACCGAAAGCGCGGTGATGGAGGACTTCGAGCAGTCCCTCAACCTGCTCTGCCGCCTGCGCATCCTCGGCGTGAACCTGGCCATCGACGACTTCGGCACCGGCTATTCCTCGCTGATGCGCCTCAAGCGGCTGCCGGTACACAAGCTGAAGATCGACCAGGGCTTCGTCGCCGGCCTGCCCGGCGCGGTGGACGACGCCGCGATCGCCCGTGCGATAGTTGCCCTGGCGCAAAGCATGGGCCTGCGGGTGGTTGCCGAGGGTATCGAGCACCAGGACCAGGCGCTGTTCCTGCGCGAACATGGCTGCGACTTCGGCCAAGGCTACTGGTACGGACGGCCGCAACCGGCGGAAGCGCTGCGCTTCGACCTGCCGCCCGTGGCGTTGCCGGAAGACTGAGCCTGGCGGCGAAGCCGGGCCGCTTCGCCGTCTTATAACCACTTTACCTATAAAGATTCTTAAACAATATTTTTAAGAATATTGCCCACTGCTTACTATGCGCCTTACGCCGCCTCCACTTCGTCGAGCAACGCGGCACCTCGAGCCACAGGAGCAGAGACCCATGAGCGCAACCCTCAGAAGCCTGGATGGCCAGGACGAAGCCACCATCCTGCGTGAAATCCAGAGTGCCCTGCGCGGCCTGCGCTTCGGCGCCGTCGAGATCACCGTGCACAACGGCCAGGTGGTGCAGATCGAGCGCAAGGAAAAATTCCGTCTGCAGCAACCGGCCGTCAAGCAGGCCTGAAGCACACGACCCGACTGGACCACCGGAGGCGTCTCGCCATGAACATCCGTTCGATACCCCATCCGCACCGGTACTGCAGCTGTCGGCCGCGAATGCGCGCCTGACGCCCCGTGTTCCCGTCGTTCTGCCAACACCCCATTAGAACAATCGAAACAGCACACACCTAGGAGCTGCACATGTCCCTTCGTCGTTTCGCCCTGGCCGCACTCGCCAGCGCCCTGGTCTCCGGCCCGGTTGCCGCGGCCACGCAACTGCTGAACGTTTCCTACGACCCGACCCGCGAGCTGTACCAGGCCTACAACGCGGCCTTCATCAAGCACTGGAAGGCCCAGGGCGGCGAGGACCTGACCGTCCAGCAGTCCCACGGAGGCTCCGGCAAGCAGGCCCGCGCGGTGATCGACGGGCTCAAGGCCGACGTGGTGACCCTGGCCCTGGCCGGCGACATCGACGAACTGCACAAGCTCGGCAAGCTGCTGCCGGCCGACTGGCAGGCACGCCTGCCGGACAACAGCACCCCCTACACCTCGACCATCGTGTTCCTGGTGCGCAAGGGCAACCCCAAGGGAATCAAGGACTGGGGCGACCTGACCAAGGAAGGCGTGGAAGTCATCACGCCGAACCCGAAGACCTCCGGCGGCGCGCGCTGGAACTTCCTCGCCGCCTGGGCCTGGGCGAAGAAGCAGTACGGCAGCGACGAGAAGGCCAAGGACTACGTGCAGGCGCTGTACAAGCACGTACCGGTGCTCGACACCGGCGCCCGCGGCTCGACCATCACCTTCGTCAACAACCAGATCGGCGACGTGCTGCTGGCCTGGGAGAACGAGGCGTTCCTGGCGAAGAAGGAACAGGGCGGGGAAAACTTCGAGATCGTCGTACCCTCCATCTCCATCCTCGCCGAACCACCGGTCGCGGTGGTCGACAAGGTGGTCGAGAAGAAAGGCACCCGCAAGGTCGCCGAGGCCTACCTGCAATACCTGTACAGCGAGGAAGGCCAGCGCATCGCCGCGCAGAACTTCTACCGGCCGCGCAACCAGAAGGTCGCCGCCGAGTTCGCCACGCAGTTCCCGAAACTGAACCTGGTCACCGTCGACTCCGATTTCGGCGGCTGGAAGACGGCCCAGCCGAAGTTCTTCAACGACGGGGGCATCTTCGACCAGATCTACCAGGCGCAATGATCGCGACGGCAGACCCGTCGCCCGAACCACGGCCCCTCTCCCAGACCCTCTCCCGGACGGGCGAGGGGGCTAGCAGGCCCGGTCCCGTACCGGGCCCACTGCCGGAAGGAACCGGCACCGGGAGAGCCACCAAGCGTTCCAACGCAGAGTAAGGACAGAACATGTCACGACGCATTTCCCCGGTCATACCCGGCTTCGGGCTGACCCTGGGATACACCCTGGTGTACCTCAGCCTGCTGGTCCTGATCCCGCTGGGGGCCATGTTCCTCAAGACCACCCAGCTCAGCTGGGAGCAATTCTGGGCCATCATCAGCGCGCCGCGGGTGCTCGCCGCGCTCAAGCTGAGCTTCGGCACCGCGCTCGCCGCCGCCGTGCTCAATGGCTTGATCGGTACGCTGCTGGCCTGGGTCCTGGTGCGCTACGAATTCCCCGGACGGAAGATCATCGACGCCATGATCGACCTGCCCTTCGCCCTGCCCACCGCCGTCGCCGGTATCGCCCTCACCGCGCTCTATGCGCCGGCCGGCCTGGTCGGCCAGTTCGCCAGCGACCTCGGCTTCAAGATCGCCTATACCCCCCTGGGGATCACCCTGGCGCTGACCTTCGTGACCCTGCCGTTCGTGGTCCGCACGGTGCAGCCGGTGCT
Organism: Pseudomonas sp. HMSC057H01; assembly: GCF_001836405.1. Classification (NCBI taxonomy): domain Bacteria; kingdom Pseudomonadati; phylum Pseudomonadota; class Gammaproteobacteria; order Pseudomonadales; family Pseudomonadaceae; genus Pseudomonas; species Pseudomonas sp. HMSC057H01. The sequence continues at coordinate 17,249 of NZ_KV828374.1, forward strand.
CGCCGACATTCCCAAGGAAGTCGAGGAAGCCGCCGCCTGCCTCGGCGCCAGGCCGCTGCAGGTGTTCCGCCATATCCTCGTGCCGGCGCTGCTGCCGGCCTGGCTGACCGGTTTCGCCCTGGCCTTCGCCCGGGGCGTCGGCGAATACGGCTCGGTGATCTTCATCGCCGGCAACATGCCGATGAAGACCGAGATCCTGCCGCTGCTGATCATGGTCAAGCTGGACCAGTACGACTACACCGGCGCCACCGCCATCGGCGTGCTGATGCTGGTGGTGTCCTTCATCCTGCTGCTGCTGATCAACCTGCTGCAGCGTCGCATCGAAACCCCGTAAGGAGGGCGCCATGTCCAGTGCAAGCATTTCCGCTGCCACCGCCAGCGCCTCCCGCCGCGGCAACGCCGGCGGCCGCCTGGCCCTGATCGTCCTGGCCTGGCTGGTCTTCGCCCTGTTCCTCCTGCTGCCGCTCTACGTGGTCCTGAGCGAGGCGCTGAAGCAGGGTTTCGGCACCTTCTTCGAGGCGATCCTCGAGCCCGACGCGCTGGCCGCGCTGAAGCTGACCCTGATCGCGGTGGCCATCTCGGTGCCGCTCAATCTGCTGTTCGGCGTCGCCGCCGCCTGGTGCGTGAGCAAGTTCGAGTTTCGCGGCAAGAGCATCCTGGTGACCCTGATCGACCTGCCGTTCTCGGTCTCGCCGGTGATCGCCGGCCTGATCTACGTGCTGTTGTTCGGCGCCCAGGGCTACTTCGGCGAATGGCTGAGCGACCACGACATCCAGATCGTCTTCGCGGTGCCCGGCATCGTCCTGGCGACCCTCTTCGTCACCGTGCCCTTCGTCGCCCGCGAGCTGATCCCGCTGATGCAGGAACAGGGCACCCAGGAAGAGGAGGCCGCCCGCCTGCTCGGCGCCAACGGCTGGCAGATGTTCTGGCACGTGACCCTGCCGAACATTAAGTGGGGCCTGATCTACGGCGTGGTGCTCTGCACCGCCCGGGCGATGGGCGAGTTCGGCGCGGTGTCGGTGGTTTCCGGACACATCCGCGGCGTCACCAACACCCTGCCGCTGCACGTCGAGATCCTCTACAACGAATACAACCATGTCGCCGCCTTCAGCGTCGCCAGCCTGTTGCTGCTGATGGCGCTGGTCATCCTTCTGCTCAAGCAGTGGAGCGAATCCCGCATGTCCCGACTGAAAAGCAATGCTGACGAGGAATGAACCATGAGCATCGAAATCCGTAACGTCAGCAAGAACTTCAACGCCTTCAAGGCCCTGGACGACATCAACCTCGACATCCAGAGCGGCGAGCTGGTGGCCCTGCTCGGCCCCTCCGGGTGCGGCAAGACCACCCTGCTGCGGATCATCGCCGGGCTGGAAACCCCGGACGCCGGCAACATCGTGTTCCATGGCGAGGACGTCTCGCAGCACGACGTGCGCGACCGCAACGTCGGCTTCGTCTTCCAGCACTACGCGCTGTTCCGCCACATGACGGTGTTCGACAACGTCGCCTTCGGCCTGCGCATGAAGCCCAAGGGCGAGCGGCCGGGCGAGTCCGCGATCAAGGCCAAGGTCCACGAGCTGCTCAACATGGTGCAGCTCGACTGGCTCGCCGACCGCTATCCAGAGCAACTCTCCGGCGGCCAGCGGCAGCGTATCGCCCTGGCCCGCGCGCTGGCGGTGGAGCCGAAGATCCTGCTCCTCGACGAACCCTTCGGCGCCCTCGACGCCAAGGTGCGCAAGGAGCTGCGCCGCTGGCTGGCGCGCCTGCACGAGGAGATCAACCTGACCTCGGTGTTCGTCACCCACGACCAGGAAGAGGCGATGGAAGTGGCCGACCGCATCGTGGTGATGAACAAAGGCGTGATCGAGCAGATCGGCTCGCCCGGCGAGGTCTACGAGAACCCGGCCAGCGATTTCGTCTACCACTTCCTCGGCGACTCCAACCGCCTGCAACTGGGCAACGACCAGCACCTGCTGTTCCGCCCCCACGAAGTGTCGCTGTCGCGTTCCGCGGTGGCCGAGCACCGCGCCGCCGAGGTCCGCGACATCCGTCCGCTGGGGGCGATCACCCGGGTAACGCTGAAGGTCGACGGCCAGGACGAACTGATCGAAGCCGAAGTGGTGAAGGACCACGACAGCCTGGCCGGCCTGGCCCGCGGCGAGACCCTCTACTTCAAGCCGAAGGCCTTCCAGCCGGTGGCCAATCTCTGATCCCCGGCGGGTTCAGCCCGCCGTGCGTTCCGCCAGGCCGCGCAGTCCCGCGCGGCCCTTCGGCGACACCTGCAACGCCCGCGAGCCGTCCTGCGGCCGCAACCAGCCCTGGCGCAGACAGGCCTCCAGCAACGCCGCCCCCAGCGCGCCGCCGAGGTGCGGCTTGCGTTCGCTCCAGTCGGGGCAGGCGCAGGCGAACTGCCGACGGCGGCGGCGGACCTCCGCCAGGTCGATCCCCAACCCGGCCAGCCCGGCCTCGCCGGTCGCGCTCAGGCGCAGCGTCCTGCCCTCCTGCTCGATCCAGCCGGCATCCAGCATCCGTGCGAACACACCGACCGCGAGTTCGCCGGCCAGGTGGTCGTAGCAGGTCCGCGCCTCGCGCAACGCCGACGGCGTGCCGTGGCTCGGCGGCAGGCTGCGCCGCTGCGGCTGCAGGGCCAGGGAGGCGCTGGCCAGCGCTTCCACCGCCTGCCCCACTTCCGGCCCGGCCAGGCGATAGAAGCGATTGCGCCCGCGCGCCTCCAGGCTCAGCACGCCGCCCTCGACCAGCCGTCCCAGGTGGCCGCTGGCGGAGGACGGCGAAACGCCTGCCAGCAGCGCCAGCTCGCTGGCCGGGCGGGCGCTGCCATCCATCAGTGCCCAGATCATCTGCGCGCGACCGGGATCGGCGAGCAGCGCCGCCAGCGAACTGAAGCCGGGATTGAATTGCATGCTTCACCTCCGGATGAAACATTGCCTGTCGACGACGAGAGATACTGGCCGCCATCGCCCGCTCGCGCCAGCCCGAGACAAGGAAGAACCCGCATGTCCGTCGACCTCCACGCCCTGATCCCGCTGATCGCCCTCACCTTCCTTCTCGCCGGCTTCGTCAAGGGCGTGGTCGGCCTGGGCCTGCCGACGGTCTCGGTGGGCCTGCTCGGCCTGGCCATGCCGCCGATGCAGGCGGCGGCGCTGCTGATCGTACCGTCGATGGTGACCAACCTCTGGCAGCTCGCCTGCGGCCCGCGCTTCCTCGGCTTGATGAAGCGCCTGGCCGGCCTGCTGCTCGGGGTGGTCGTGGGCACCCTGCTGGTCGGCGCATGGCTCGGCGGCGACGCACCAAGGCAGGCCACCGGCGTGCTCGGCCTGGCCCTGGCGGCCTACGCGCTGCTCGGCCTGGCCGCGATCCCGCTGCACCTGCCGGCACGCCACGAGCCCTGGGCCGGCCCGCTGGTCGGGCTGGCGACCGGCGCGCTGACCGCGGTCACCGGGGTTTTCGTGATTCCCGCGGTGCCCTACCTGGGAGCCCTACGATTGCAGCGCGACGAACTGGTCCAGGCCCTCGGCCTGTCGTTCAGCGCCTCGACCCTGGCCCTGGCGGTCACTCTCGGCGTGCACGGCGACCTGCTCGAACCGCAGATGCTCGGCGCCTCGCTGCTGACCCTGGTCCCGGCGCTGGGCGGGATGCTCCTCGGCCAGTGGCTGCGCCAGCGGATCAGCGCGACGCTGTTCAGGCGCTGCTTCTTCGTCGGTCTCCTGCTGCTCGGCGCCGACCTCGCCTGGCGCGGTTTCCACTGACGCCAGGGACGCATTGCGCACCCGCCAGGGCGGGCCTGCGGCCTTCGCGGGACTTCCGACGAACGGCACAAGCCGCTATCATCCGCCGCCGCGCGACCCCCACCGGGCGCGCGGCACCGGGCGGAACACGCCCGTCCGGCACGGAACGCCACCTATCGCAAGGAGCACACGATGAAGACCCGTCTTTCCCTTTCCGCCCTGGCCCTCGCCTGCGCCACCCTGGCCGGCTGCCAGAACCTGCCCCAGGGGGACCTCATGCAGCACGGCATGATGGCGGTGAAGGCCGCCACCCTGAGCGACGCCGAGGTCCGCCAGGTCGCCGACCAGGCCTGCGCCGAGTCCGACCAGCAAAACCGCATCGCCCCGGCCAACAGCAAGTACGGCCAGCGCCTGGACAAGATCGCCAAGGCCCTGGGCGACCAGATCGACGGCGTGCCGGTGAACTACAAGGTCTACCTCACCGAGGAGGTCAACGCCTGGGCCATGGCCAACGGCTGCATCCGCGTCTACAGCGGGCTGATGGAGCTGATGAGCGACAACGAGATCGAAGGCGTGCTCGGCCACGAGATGGGCCACGTCGCCCTCGGCCACACCCGCAAGGCCGCCCAGACCGCCTACGCGGCCGCCGCGGTGCGCGGCGCCGCCGGCGCCTCGAAGAGCGGCGCGCTGGCCGCCCTGTCCGGCTCCCAGCTGGGCGAACTCACCGAATCGCTGATCAACGCGCAGTTCTCCCAGTCCCAGGAATCCGACGCCGACGATTTCTCCTACGAGCTACTGAAGAAGCGCGGAGTGAACACCCAGGGCCTGGTCACCGCCTTCGAGAAGCTGGCCAAGCTGGGCGGCGGCGACAGCAGCATGTTCGATTCGCACCCGGGCTCCCAGGCCCGCGCCGATCACATCCGCCAGCGCATCGCCGCGGATCGCAAGTAACGCTCCCGCCCCGGTCTCCCGCGCTCGCGGGAGACCGCCTCACGCCGCCCGCTTGTGCTCGCGAATGCAGGTCGGGCCGGCGCGCTCCTCGACCTCGCGCTGCACGTCGCCGCGCAGCCCCAGCAGAAAGGCCAGTTCCGCCAGCACGAAGAGCGGACCGACGATCAACCCGCTGAGATCGTCGACGAAGGCCGGCTTGCGCCCTTCGTAGTAATGACCGACGAACTGGATGATCCAGCCGACCACGAACAGGCCAACGCCCCAGCCCAGCCAGGCCGCGGTAGTCCCCGCCGCCAATTGCGCAGCGCCCCACACCGTCAGCGCCAGCAGCGCCGTCATGGCCGCGCCGAAGCGCAGGTCCAGGCGCAGGTAGAACAGCGCCGCGGCGAGCGCCAGCAGCAGCGCCGGAGACAGGCCGAACCCCAGCGCCGGCCGCGCCAGCAACACGGCGATGGAGAGGACGATCATCGGAATGCCGATGAAATGGCTGAAGATGTTGCGCCGGTCGCGGTGGTAGGCGGCGTATTGCGCAAGGTGATCGACTAGGGTTTTCATTGTTGTGGTCTCACGCCAGGGTTCTCGCATCATCGCGCCGCCCCGGTTTTCCACTCTGTCAGCTAGACGACAAACATGAACGAGCGTACCGACTACCGTTCGCAACTCCAGGCCGGCCGCTGGTTCCAGGGTTTGCCGGAGGCCTTGCAGACGCACCTGCTGGCACTCGCCCAACCGCGCCATTTGCCGCCGGGCCAGCGCCTGTTCGCCCGCGGCGACGCGCCCTGCGGACTGTACTGCGTGGTCGAGGGCGCGATCCGTATCAGCGCGGTCAGCGAGAACGGCAAGGAGGCGCTGCTGATCCTGGTGGAAGCACCGCACTGGTTCGGCGAGATCGCCCTGTTCGACGGCCAGGCGCGCACCCACGACGCCTACGCCGAAGGCCACACCCAGCTACTCCAGGTACCGCAGGCGGCGCTGCTCGAACTGCTTCGCCGCGAGCCGCATTACTGGCGCGACATGGCCCTGCTGATGAGCCACAAGCTGCGCCTGGCATTCATCGCCCTGGAAGAGATGGCCCTGCTGCCGGCCGCGCAACGCCTGGCGCGGCGCCTGCTGATGCTCGCCGAGGGCTACGACAACAGCCGCAGCCGGCAGGTCCTGCACCTGCCGCAGGAACAGTTGGCATTGATGCTGTCGCTGTCGCGGCAGACCACCAACCAAATCCTCAAGGACCTCGAAGCCCAGGGCATCCTCCAGCTCAGCTACGGCGGCATCGAGATCCTCGACCTCGCCGGCCTGCGCGCGGCCACCCACGGCTGAGCGCGAATCACACTTTCGAACGCTTGCAGGCGCGCCATGGCCGGCTACCGTGTGCAGGGCACCTGCCCTCGGTGCGGATATCCATAACGACAACAACAGGATCTCCCCATGCCCCGTCCCGCGCTTCCCGCTGTCCTCTGTCTTTGCTGCCTGTTGCTGGCGCTGCCGGCGCGCGCCGCCCTCGACGACCAGCAACGCGCCCTGCAACAACTGCAGGTCCAGGCCTGTCGCGCGGTGGGCAGCCTGTTGCTGCTGCGCGGCGAGGGCTTCCAGGAACAGCACGCGGCGCAACTGGAGAAGGACCTCGCCAGCCTCGATCGGGCGCTCGCCGCCGCCCCCGAGGGGGTGCTCCTGCGGCAAGGCGAAAGGGCGCTGGTGGCGCGCATCCGTGAAGGCGCGGCCTACGGCCCCCGCGAGGAGGACCTGCCCTGGCGCTACCCGCAGCAACTGAGTCGCGCCCTGCGTGACTTCCTCAACCTAGTGGAACGCCAGGTGCCGCCGCCCCCGCCAGGCCAACCCCTGCCGCTCTGGCAGTTGCCGGTGCGGGTCGAGTACCTGTCCCTGCAATACCTGGCGCGCGCCTACCTGGGCGGGCTGGAGATTGCCCGCGAACAGCCCCGGGACTATCTCGGCCAGGACGAGAGCGTGCTGGTCCCGCTGATCGACCGGCGCATCGCCCTGCTGGTGGCGCAAAGCGCCAACCCGGCGGGACTGAAGAAACTGGAAAACCGCTGGGAGTACCTGAGCCAGGCCCTGCGCGACCTGAACAGCAAGAGCAGCGCGCTGGTCAGCGCTTCCGGCAGGCCCTGGGCGCCGATCATCGTCGACCGCCACGCGCGGGCCCTGAGCGAAAGCCTGATGCGCTTGAGTGCGGAGTGAGGCCACGCGCCGCACGGGGCGGATAACCTCGCCACTCGCCACGCTGCGCCAGCGTCCGCCCCGACTCCCTGGCCAGCGCATTTTTTCGAATCCGCCCTGCGGATTTTGATTTGCCGCCACGCCCTGGCGCAGGCGCAATGGTGCTCCCGAAAGGAGATCGCCATGCCCACTGCCAACCCACCCGGCCGCACCCTCTGGCTGATGGCCGCCATCGTCCTGGTCGGCCTCAACCTGCGGCCCTCCATGGCCGCCGTCGGCCCACTGCTGAACGCCATGCGCGGCGAGATCGCGCTCAGCTTCGGCGACGTCTCGCTGCTGACCGCCCTGCCGGTGCTGACCCTCGGCCTCGGCATGTTCTTCGGTCTGAGCATCGCCCGCCGCGTCGGCGAGTGGCGTTCGGTGGCCCTCGCCCTGCTGCTGATCGGCGCCGCCAGCGCCCTGCGCCTGGGCAGCCGAGGCCTGCCCGACCTGCTCGGCAGCGCCATGCTCGCCGGCCTCGGCATCGCCCTGATCCAGGCGCTGATGCCGGCCCTGATCAAGGCCCGTTTCGGCGCGCGCACGCCGCTCTGCATGGGGCTCTACGTCACCGCCATCATGGCTGGCGCGGCGCTGTCCGCCAGCGCTGCGCCGACCCTGGCGGAGCACGCCGGCTGGCGGCTCGGCCTCGGTGCCTGGGCGGCGCTCGCCGCGCTCGCGCTGCTGGCCTGGTGGCTGCAACCCGGCACCCGCCTGCGCCTGCCCGACGCGCAGCCGGGCAGGAGCCTCCTGCGCTATCCGCGGACCTGGCTGCTGATCCTGTTCTTCGGCCTCGGCACGGCCTGCTACACCTGCGTGCTGGCCTGGCTCGCGCCCTATTACCTGGAACAGGGCTGGAGCGCCCAGGAATCCGGGCTGCTGCTCGGTTTCCTGACGGCCGTGGAGGTACTCTCCGGGTTGCTCGCGCCGGCCCTGGCCAGCCGCTCGCGGGATCGCCGCCCGGTGCTGGTCGGGCTAACCGCGCTGATGCTGGCCGGCTTCCTCGGCCTCGCCTGGGCGCCGGCCAGCCTGCCGCTGCTCTGGGCGCTGTGCCTCGGACTGGGCATCGGCGGGCTGTTCCCCATGGGCTTGATCGTCTGTCTCGACCACTTCGACGCGCCGCAACGCGCCGGTCAACTGGCTGCCCTGGTACAAGGCGCCGGCTACCTGATCGCCGGGGTCTCGCCATGGATCGCCGGGCTGCTGCGCGACAGCCTCGGCAGCTTCACCGGCGCCTGGCTCGGGCTGACCACGGTGGCGGCGCTGCTACTGGGGCTGGGCCTGCGCTTCGACCCGCGGCGCTATGCGGCACTGTTCGCCGAGCGACAGCCGCAAGGCGTCGGCGCCGAAAGCTTGCGCTGAGGAAAGGGACGGGTTCTGATGGCGCTCCCGACGCCGTCAGGACGCCCCGATGCTGATCGCCAACGGCCTGCGCAAGGTCGACATGCAGGACCTGCTGGTCTTCCTCCAGGTCCACCAACGACAGAACCTCGTCGAGGTCGCCGAACAGCTGAACCTCAGTCCGTCGACGGTCAGCTACTGCCTGAAGAAGCTGCGCCAGGCCTTCGACGACGAGCTGTTCATCGCCACCCGCGGCGGCATGCAGCCGACCCACAAGAGTCGCGCCATGCTGCCCCATGTGGAGGAAATGCTCGCCCGCATCAACGCCTGTCACGCCGCCCAGGGCAGCTTCGACCCGCGTGGCGAGCCGCGTACCTTTACCCTCTGCGCGCCGGAATACGTCGAGCTGCTGATCCTTCCGGCACTCCTGCGACGGCTCGCCGCCAACGGCCCGAGGATCGGCCTGGACATCCGCCGCCTGGGTCCCGAACTGCCCACCGAAGCATTGCTCGACGGCCAGGTCGACCTGGTCTTCGACTTCGGTCCCGAGTACCACCGACCGGCACCGGAGCTACAGGCGCTCGCCCTGTTCAGCGACGAACTGCTCTGCGTGCAGGATCGTGCCCAGCCGCGCCACGAGCGCCTGGAACTGGACGAGTTCTGCCGGCGCCGCTTCGTCTTCCCGACCCCGCTCGACGCCAGCAACGCCAACCTGGTGGACACGTGGCTGCGACGCCAGGGCCGCAGCCGCGAAGTCGCCGCGCGCGCCAACAGCTACGTCGCCGCCCTGCAACTGCTGTCGGGCAGCGACTTCGTGCTGATGCTGCCGCGACGTATCCACGCGCTGCTCGACGATGGCCGCCATCGCGCCTGCCTCGCACCGTCAGGGCTGCCGCCGTTCGCCCTGCACCTGTCATGGAGCCGCGCCGCCGACCAGGACCCGGCGAACCTCTGGCTGCGCGAACAGGTGCTGATCGTCTGCGCCGAGCTGGGTTTGCTCTAGCCTGCGTCATCCTGCACTTCGAGGCTCGCCGCCAGGGAGCGCCAGAGCACTTCGGCGAATACCTGCTGGATGCCGCCGGCCAGGTAGTCGAACATCTGCTGCGCTTCCCGCCACTGGCTGCACACCAGCCAGAGATCCGGCTCGAGGGCGTCCCTGCGCACCTGGTACTCCAGGCAACCCGGCGCCTCCAGCCCCGGTTCGACCAGTTGTTGCAGGCGCAGGCCAAGCCGTTCCGACTGACCGTTGCGCGCGCGAATACGGATGACCTGGCTGGCGCTCATGACGGACGCTCCTCCGGACGAACGAGCGACGCCTCAGTGGGCGCCGCGCTCCAGTGGCTTGAGGATCGGGTCGCCCTCCTTGAGCAACTCCCAGACCAGCAACTTGGCCGGCTTCATCGGATCGGGATTGCGTGCCAGCAGGTGCGGCACGTTCGCCGGCTCGTACCAGCTCTGGCCCACCGTGTAGGTTTCCACCGGGCCGCCTTCCAGTTGCGTCTGCACGGTGCCTTCGAGCACGTAGACGAACACCGAGCCGGGATGCACATGGGGCGCGGAGACCTGGCCGGGCTTGAACGACACCGTCAGCATCAACCCACGATGGCCGGGAATCTCGGCCAGGGCCTGGTCGCGCAAGGTTTCCACCTTCTCCGCAGCATGGGCGCTGGCCAGCGTCGGCAGCGCGGCGAGCAGCAGGCAGGCGATCGATCGATTGGCCTTCATCGCCGCCCACCTCACTCCGGTTGCATGCCCATGCCGACGCCGAAGCGGTTCCAGGCGTTGATGGCCGAGACCGCCAGGGTCAGTTCGGCGATCTCCTTGTCGTCGAAGTGCTCGCGCAGTTCGTCGAGCAGGCCGTGCGGCAACGGACCCTGACTGAGGCGGGCGAGTTGCTCGGTCCAGGCCAGGGCGGCGCGCTCGCGCGGGGTGAAGTAGGGGGTTTCCTGCCAGACGCAGAGCGCTTGCAGACGCTGCTCGGTCTCGCCGGCCTTGCGCGCGTCGTTGGCATGCATGTTCACGCAGTAAGCGCAACCGTTGATCTGCGAAGTACGCAGGTAGACCAGTTCGATCAACGGGCGCTCCAGGCCGGCCTTGGCCAGGGCCTTTTCCAGGCCGAGCATGGCGGCATAGGCGTCGGGGGAGGCTTTGGCCCATTCGAGGCGGGTGGTCATGGCGAATCTCCTTGGCTGATTGGCAGCCGCGAGAGTGGAAAGCGGCGCGGCATGGGGTAACACTAAGCCTGCCTTTGGCTTCCACGAAGAGCCAATTACCAGAAATACCAGGTAGCCAATTTCGCCATGGAACTGCAACTGATCCTCGACGGCCGCCACGACCTGGTCGGCCAGCTCTATCGCCAGCTGCGCGACGCGATCCTCCACGGTCGCCTGGCCACCGGCGATCGCCTGCCAGCCACGCGCTACCTCGCCGAACGCCTGGAAGTGTCGCGCAAGACCGTCAGCGAAGCCTACGAGCGCCTCACCAGCGAGGGCTTCCTCGAAGGCCGGGTCGGCAGCGGCACCTTCGTCGCCCGCGGGCCCGCCGGGGAAGCGCCGCCGCAGCGCGCCGACGGTCCGTTGCGGCCGGCCGCGCGCTGGGCACGCATCGAACCGCAGTCCGGTCTGATGGACCAGCGAGCACCGCTCCGCTACAGCTTCGCCGGCGGCACGACCGACAAGCGCCGCTTTCCCTTCGATACCTGGCGTACCTGCGTGCTCCAGGCGCTACGCCTGCAACAGCGCTCGCCGGCGTTCTACAAGGAAACCGAAGGCGACCCCGAACTGCGCCTGGCGATCTCCCGCTACCTGGCGATCAACCGCGCCGTGCAGTGCGACTGGAACGCCCTGATGGTCACCCAGGGCGCCCAGCAGGGACTCGACCTGCTGGCCCGGGTGATGCTCGACCCCGGCGACCTGGCGGTGGTCGAGGAACCCGGTTATCCGCCGGCCCGCGCCAGCCTGCTGGCCACCGGCGCCGAGGTACGCGGAGTGCCGGTGGACGCCGAGGGGCTGCGCGTCGACCTGCTGCCGGACAACGCCAAGCTGGTCTACGTCACCCCGTCGCACCAGTTCCCGCTGGGCATGCCGATGAGCCTCGAGCGGCGCCTGCAGTTGCTGGACTGGGCGCAGCGCCACCGGGCGCTGATCATCGAGGACGACTACGACAGCGAGTACCGCTTCGACGGGCGTTCGCTGGAGTCGCTGCGCAGCCTCGACCGGAACGGCCAGGTGGCCTACCTCGGGACCTTTTCCAAGACCCTCTTCCCCGAGCTGCGCCTCGGCTACCTGCTGCCGCCGGCGAGCCTGCGCGAAGCGGTGCTGGCGGCGCGCAAGCTGGTCGACCGGCACAGCGAGACCTTGCAGCAACGCGCCCTCGCGCTGTTCATCCAGCGCGGCGACTTCGCCCGCCATACGCGCCGCCTGCAACGCGAATACGCCCAGCGTCGCCGGCGCCTGCTGGAACGCCTGCACGGCGACCTGAGCCCCTGGCTCGAAGCGCTGCCGGCGGTGGCCGGGATCCACCTCGCGGCGCGCTGTCGCGAACCGCTGGATGTGCTGCGCATCGCCCGTCATTTGCGCCAGCAAGGCCTGGAGGTCGGCACCCTGCCGCCCTTCTACGCGGAAACCCCGGCACAGGCCGGCTTCCTCTTCGGCTTCGGCTGCATCGAACGGGACGACATCGACCCGGCGTTGGACCTGTTGCGCGCCGAGCTGCGGCGCTAGGCGCGCTCCCGCCCATCCACGGCCGACAACTCGGCGGCGTGCGTAGGAGCCGATCTCCCCGGCAAGAGGCTCGATTGCAACCGCGCCCATGCCCAGCGGCGCATGACGCGCCGCGTTATCCGCCCTATGGGAGGCGCCGCCCCTTGCAAAGGCCCGGCGAGGACGGCTCAGGGCTGCAGCAGTTTCGCCAGTCGTTCGCCGTCCAGGCCGAGCATGCGGGCAGCCTTGCTCTCGGCCAGTTGCTCCGCGTCGTCCTCGGGCAGGCTGGCGGCCTGGGTCGCCAGGCTGAGGATCAGCTCTTCGCGGGAAAGCACGCCACCGAACTGGTACGCCGCAGCGATCAGCCGGCGCAGCTCCAGCGGCAGCCGCCAACGCGCCCGCAGGGCCGAGCCGAAGCTGGCGCCGAAACGCCCCAGCAGCTCGTCGAGCCGCGCCTCGTCCAGCGCGCCGCCGCCATCGCACCAATCCTGCAATGTCCGCAGCAGCGCCAGGTCGCCCAGGCGATGCAGCAGCCCTGCGGTATAGCAGCGCTCGACGTCCGCGCCGAGGGCGTCGGCCAGTTCCCAGGCGATGTCCGCGCAACGTTGCGAAAGATCCCAGAAGTGCATGGCGCGCTCGGCCAGCAGCGGCTCGCCGAGCTGGATGGCCCGCTGCAGACTGAAACCGAGCACCAGGTTCAGGCTGTGCCCGAGTCCCAGCCGCCGCAGGGCCTGGCCCAGGGTCTGGCAGGCCGGACCGACGTGCCGGGCGGCGCTGTTGGCGGCGGCGATCAGGCCAGCGGTGATCTGCGGGTCGCGACCGAACTCATCCTCCAGCACGCGCAGCGGATGCTCCTCGGCGCTCAGGCAACGATCGCTGGCGGCACGCACGTCGGCCAGCAACGGCGCCCCCTCCGCGGAGTCGCGCGCGCGTTCGAGGAAAGCCTCCAGGTTCTCGCCCGCGTCCCGCTCCGGCAGCGGACAGGCGACCACTTCGTCGCCCTTCAGCAACAACCCTCGCAGGCGTTGCATCAGGTTCTCGGCCTGGAACGGCTTCACCAGGTAGGCGGTCGGCGCCAGTGCCACGGCGGCGCGCACGCTGGCCTGGTCGGCGCGGTCGCTGATCAGGATGAACGGCTGCTCGGCGACCGAGCGGCGCAGGCGCGCTTCGCGCAGCAGCTCGAAGCCATCCACCTGCGGCAGGTTCAGCTCGGCCAGGATCAACGCGAAGCGCCGGCGCCGGCAATGCGCCAGCGCTTCCCCGCCATCGCCGCAGAGGACCAGCCGGGCATCGCAACGCACGCCGAGGACCAGTTGGCCAAGCAAGTCGCGACTCCAGGGGTCCGGGTCGGCAATCAGGATGACGGGGGCCTTTTTCGCGGCACTCATGGCGTTCCTCTTCGAACCTGGCGAACCGAGCGGGACGCACCAGGCATGACAGGCGGGCACGACACGGCCCGCGGGCACACAAGGGTATGACGGACGAACACGGTGCGCCTCTAGGACCTGTCCTAATCGCCACGAACGGAACGACCGGAGGAATGCGGGAGGATTCGTATGCGCCAGGCGCCCAAGGGTAACAGGGGAAAACCGTTCGTCGGGCGTTTCGCGGAAAACCCTGGCAGAAAAAAGAGGCTTCCGTTTCCGTGAAGCCTCTGAAAGAAAGGCCCGCGCGGACGCGCGGGCCTCGGGGGTATCGCTTTGCCGGTGAAGCTTAAGCGAGTTCGTCGAAGCACTCGGCCAGGATGGCCAGGCCCTTCTCCAGTTGCGCGTCGGGGATGGTGACGGGCATGAGGAAGCGGATGACGTTGTAGTAGGTGCCGCAGGAGAGCAGGATCAGGCCCTTCTCGCGCGCACGGACGACGATCTTGCTGACCAGCTCGGCGGCCGGCTTGTGGGTATCGCCGCCCTCGAACAGCTCGATGGCCACCATCGAACCCAGGCCACGAACGTCGCCGATCACCTTGTGCTTGGCCTGGATCTCGCGCAGGCCGGCCTTGAGGCGCTCGCCGAGGGCTTGCGAACGTTCCAGCAGCTTCTCTTCCTCGAACACCTTCAGCACGGCCAGTGCCGCGGCGCAGGCGATCGGGCTGCCGGCATAGGTGCCGCCCAGGCCGCCGGGCGCGATGGCGTCCATGATCTCGGCCTTGCCGGCCACGCCGGAGATCGGGAAGCCGCCGCCGACCGACTTGGCGAAGGTGGTCAGGTCAGGAACGATGCCCAGTTGCTCGGTAGCGAAGAAGGTGCCGGTACGGCCGGCGCCGGTCTGCACTTCGTCGGCGATCAGCAGGATGCCGTGCTGGTCGCACAGGGCACGCAGGCGCTGCATGAAGGACTTGGAGTTGACGTAGAAGCCACCCTCGCCCTGCACCGGCTCGATGATGATCGCGGCGATGTCCTGGGGCTGGGCATCGTTCTTGAAGATGCGCTCGATGCTGGCGATGGAGTCGTCCTCGCTCACGCCGTGCAGCTCGCAGGGCGCCAGGGCGCGGAAGATGCCGCCCGGCATCAGGCCCATGCCGGCGGAGTACGGGACCACCTTGCCGGTCAGGCCCAGGGTCATCATGGTGCGGCCGTGGTACGCGCCGGTGAAGGCGATCACGCCAGCGCGGCCGGTGGCGGCGCGGGCGATCTTGACGGCGTTCTCCACGGCTTCGGAGCCGGAGGTGACCAGCAGGGTCTTCTTCGGGAAGTCGCCCGGCACGCGCTTGGCGATTTCCTCGGCCAGCTCGATGTAGGGTTCGTAGGCCAGCACCTGGAAGCAGGTGTGGGACAGCTTGCCCAGTTGCTCCTGGACCGCGGCGATCACCTTCGGATGCAGGTGGCCGGTGTTCAGCACGGCGATGCCGCCGGCGAAGTCGATGTACTCGCGGCCTTCCACGTCCCAGACGGTGGAGTTCTCGGCGCGCTCGGCGACGACCGGGTGGATCTGGCCCACGCCGCGGGGTACCGCGGCCTGGCGACGCTTCAGCAGGGATTCGTTGGTCTTGCTCATGGCTTCCTCAGTGGCCGCTCATCGGGTCGGCCGGGTCAAAGGATGAAGGCGGGAAGGAAGCTCCCCAAGGCAGCATGCGATGATCGACTGCCTCGGGACTTGCAGGCCCGCCAGGGCTCGGAGCCGCTTCGCGATCGGCGACCGCGACTCCCGGTTCGTCCGGTGCCACCACCGGCAACGTCGACACCGGACGGCGCAGCTCTTGCCTGCCGTCCGGCCCCTCCGGATGCGTTTCTCGCCGGACTCAGATACCGCCCAGGCAGAGGTACTTGATCTCGAGGTAGTCCTCGATCCCGTACTTGGAGCCTTCGCGGCCCAGGCCCGAGGCCTTGATGCCGCCGAACGGCGCCACTTCGTTGGAGATCAGGCCGGTGTTGATGCCGACCATGCCGTACTCCAGTTGCTCGGCGACGCGGAACACGCGGGCCAGGTCGCGGGCGTAGAAGTAGGACGCCAGGCCGAACTCGGTGTCGTTGGACATGGCGATGACCTCGGCCTCGTCCTTGAAGCGGAACACCGGCGCCAGCGGGCCGAAGGTCTCGTCCTTGGACACCAGGGCGTTCTTCGGCACGTCGACCAGGATGGTCGGCTCGAAGAAGGTGCCGCCGAGGGCGTGCGGCTTGCCGCCGGAAACCACCTTGGCGCCCTTGGAGACCGCGTCGGCGATGTGTTCCTCGACCTTGGTCACGGCCTTGGCGTCGATCAGCGGACCGGTGGTCACGCCGGCTTCCAGGCCGTTGCCGATGTTCAGCTTGGCCACGGCGGCCTTCAGCTTGTCGACGAAGGCGTCGTACACGCCGTCCTGCACGTACAGGCGGTTGGCGCAGACGCAGGTCTGGCCGTTGTTGCGGTACTTGGAAATCAGCGCGCCCTCGACGGCGGCGTCCAGGTCGGCGTCGTCGAACACGATGAACGGCGCGTTGCCGCCCAGCTCCAGGGACACCTTCTTGATGTCCTGGGCGCACTCGGCCATCAGTTGGCGGCCGATTTCGGTGGAACCGGTGAAGGTCAGCTTGCGCACGATCGGGTTGCTGGTCAGCTCGCCGCCGACTTCGCCGGCGCTACCGGTGACCACGCTGAACACGCCCTTCGGAATGCCGGCGCGCTCTGCCAGCTCGGCCAGGGCCAGGGCGGAATACGGGGTCTGCGAAGCAGGCTTGAGCACCATGGTGCAGCCGGCGGCCAGGGCCGGGCCGGCCTTGCGGGTGATCATCGCCGAGGGGAAGTTCCACGGCGTGATGGCCGCGGTCACACCGATCGGCTGCTTGATCACGATGATGCGCTTGTCCGGCTGGTGGCCGGGAATGGTGTCGCCGTAGATGCGCTTGGCTTCTTCGCCGAACCATTCGAGGAAGGAGGCGGCGTAGGCGATCTCGCCCTTGGCCTCGGCCAGCGGCTTGCCCTGCTCGATGGTCATCAGGCGGGCCAGGTCGTCCTGGTTCTCGATCATCAGGTCGAACCAGCGGCGCAGCTTGTTGGCGCGCTCCTTGGCGGTCAGCGCACGCCAGGCCGGCAGGGCCTTGTCGGCAGCCTCGATGGCGCGGCGGGTCTCGGCGGCGCCCATCTTCGGCACGCTGCCGATGATCTCGCCGGTGGCCGGGTTGTTCACCTTGATGGTCTGGCCGTTGTCGGCATCCACCCAGGCGCCATCGACGTAGGCTTGTTGACGGAACAGCTTGGCATCTTTGAGTTGCATGACCTGTCTCCTTCGAGGAATGCCGTGAGCAGCGGGTCTACCTCGACTACCCCGCGTGCCTGGTTGTCTGGTTCGGTTGTAACCGGAAAGTGTTGCCTGCTGGTTATTCGAAAGGGCCAGCGCCCCGGTGTTCCATTTCCTGCGCCCTGTGCCAGCGGCGTCGCCGTTACCGGCCGGCCACCGTGCGCAACGGGCGGACGCGGACGAACGCGACCGCCGACAGGCGTCGGGGAGGATACGAAAGACTCGTGCGGGAAAGGGATTGCGGACGAAACGCCACGCCGGCACCACGGCGGCCCGGCAGCGCGAAAGGCCGGACGAGCGACGGGCAGGTCAGAAAGAGGTCATTCCAGGGGCACGCGGCCGGCTGAACTGATGCCAATTCCCCGGTCTCCTGTTGTTGTGGCTTTGGGGGCGTTTGAAATCTCAAACGAATCCTAGGGCCACCACTGACAAAGGGCAATACCCGTTCGATAAAATCAACGAAAGTCGGAAAATTCTGCTGCTTTGCTGAGCACATCCTCGACGGACGGTCGTTTTCGTTCGAAATCACGAACGTACGCACATGGAATGGACTCCCGCCGACGAGATGCGTATGATTGCGGCCTGCCGCGCGAGCCGCGGCGCTGCATCCGTAGCTCAGCTGGATAGAGTACTGCCCTCCGAAGGCAGGGGTCGTGGGTTCGAATCCCGCCGGATGCGCCATATAAGACAAGGGCTTAGGTGAAAACCTAGGCCCTTTGTTTTTTCATGTGGCCAAAATGTGGCCAAAATGTGCCCCAGCAACGGATGCGCCGCAGCAGGGCACGCTGAATTTGATCACTGCCCTCAATTAGATGACACCAATTGACGCAAAGGGCGATGTAGTCCGGTCCGGCAGGCATCACTCGGGCTAATTCGCCACTCGCTTGAGCAAATCGCTCAACTCACATTCCAGGTAGTCACACAGCAAATCGATGTGATCCGTCGAAGTGTTGTAGCCCGGAGTGTTCGCTATACGCGATAGCGTCGCTCTGGAGATACCGGTTGCATCGCTCACCTCCTGCAACGTGATCCTCCGCTTATCCCTGTAAGACTTTTCGTCCAGCTGCTGCTTGAACATCACTCGAATCATGTGGAAGGCCTGGACCTGGTAGATCACTCATTCTGCATTCGACTCAAATTTGAGTCAAAAACAGCTTGAAAGTCTCATACGCCTCATTAATATCACTTTCGATCCAAACAGCTCATATTTGATTCATTTGAATCCGGAGAGAGTGATGAACGAAATCTATCTGACGACCGACGAGCTGTCTCAGCGCATCAAATACGATGCGCGGACCATCCGTAATTGCCTGAAGGACTCTGTGCTGCTGGAAGGTATCCATTACTTCCGCCCCTTTGGCGGTCGAAAAATCCTGTTCATCTGGGAAGCTGTAGAACGGGACATGGTCAAGTTCTCGCGTGAAAACGGCTTTGGCATCCCGATGGCGAATGGGGGGATCTGCCGTGGGTAAGATTGTTGCCCGTAAAGAGACCGGAAATCTGTTCTTCGATTTCCGTTACCTGGGCAAGCGCTGCCGTGAGCAGACGGCCCTTCCCGACACCCCGACCAACCGGAAGAAACTGGAGAAGATCCTCGAGCGCATCGAGGCCGAAATCACTCTCGGCACCTTCGATTACAACGAGTATTTCCCGCAGAGCGGCCGTGCCGACGAGCTAAGCCGGCTCAAAGCTGGCATCTCGAGACTGAAGGTGCCGCAATTCAAAGACTTCGCCCAACTCTGGTTCGACGAAAAAAAGATGGAATGGCGCGATAGCCACACCAATACCGTACGCCTCACGCTCGAGAAATATCTGCTGCCAACGTTTGGCAAACAAGAGGTCAGCGCCATCACCAAGGCAGACATCCTGGCTTTCCGCTCGGCACTCGGCAAAGTTCCCGGGCAGAAAGGTCAGAGTCTGACAGCGACGCGAATCAACCACATCAGATTGTTGCGCTGCAGCGTGACGCCATAACCGGGGAAAGGCAGCGTGAGCCTATGTTCGCCGTCGGGCCACTGCATGCAGAGCGGAACTGAAGTTGCAGGCCGAGCGCTCGTGCTTTTCAGCCTGAGGACCAGGTTTGTCCCATCATGACGGCTGTCCAGCTCGATCTCTTCGTTCTCACAACGGACTGGTACGTCGGGCCAGTTGTCGAGCCGGATGGTTCCTTCGAGGGTGCTTGCCGCTGGAACATAGGTAATGGAAGCTCCCTCCGGAAGGAGTACGGCGCGGGTGCTCAGTAGGCGCTGGCCATCCTTGCGCCAGATCAGTCGGCATAGTCCTGGTGCCTGTGCCTCACCGAGTGGGAGCTCCTTGGAATGACTGCGAACAAAAAGTTCATGGGACGGCGCGTAACTGGAATGCCCCAGCCCCTGATCGACTCGAAGGTGTGGCGTACCGCGGAACAGCAGGCCCGGCACAGAGAGCGCCTCTAGGCTATTACCTTGCCAATAGGCTTCCGGGCGGTGCGTAGCACTGGCGCTGATGGTGACAATGAACGCTTGTCCGCGATAGGCGAGCCTCGTTTTGCCGGCCGGAAGCTCCATCAGCATCTGCCCATCAGCAAGGCAGTCGTGAAGTTCACGGGTCTCGCCTTCCTCAGCCAATACGATGGTTCTTGCCGGCATGACCGCCAGTGCGGACAGCCCCTTCACCAGAGCATCGCCTTGCGCAATCAGACGAGCAAAGGGATAAGTATTTTCGAAGATCAACGGTTCGTCGTGGCTTAACGCTTCGCCGCCGGGCAGGTTGGCGATGTGCAAAGTGGCGCCCCAGCGACTGACTATCAGCTGCGCAGCTTCGTGCACAGTTTGAATGGAGGGCAGCGGTCTGGCGATAAGCTGATACTCGTCATCCCTGAGCAATGCTTCGCCGACCAGGTGCTCTCGCTCGCCGATGCGCAGCAGCAGTTGGAAGTGCGGCGGCAGTCGATCAGCAGCCAACCCCAGTGACTCGGCAACTTGATCTCGCTTGGCTTGTGCCTGCATGGCAAAGGACAGCTCGTAGACGGGCATGGAGCCGTCGGAGCTGAAGCGCAGGCCACGCTGAATCTGGAAAGGGGGGCGCCTGGACTGGGGCGTGATGCTGACTGTGACCCGGACCAGGCCCTTGATGAGGCTGGCTGCTGCCTGACTGTCGAGTGCGATGGGAAAGAGCTCTTCCCACTGAGGGCATTCTTCCTGCAGCTTGGCGATCGGATCTTGGGTACCCTTCAGAGCATAGGTCCTGCGGATATGCAGGACCGCCTTGATCAGGTTGTCCAGCAGCTCATAGACCGGTGCTTGCTGATAGCATGCGGGCAAAAGAGCAGCCTGGGCTTCGATAGCCTGACGCAGTTGCTCATCGTGCAGGTCGTAGTCCACCGCCTGTAGGGTGACCATGCGCAGCAGGCCGGATAGCCCGCCCTGCGCCGACTCGACCAGGCGCATCGGCAGGCCGCCATTCACCGCGACCAGGCCGATGAAACGTTTGCCTTCATTCTTGATGGCGGTTTGCAGACACCATTGGCGACGCCCTTCAATGACCAGCTTGCGAGTCTTCTCATGTGACAAGCCCCGCTGGCCTGCCGCCTCGCACAGCGGCCCCCAGCGCCATGCGCCACCTGAATATTCTCGCTTCCACCACTCGGCGGCAAACAGTAGCCAAGCCTGAGGGTAGCTGGGACTTACTTGCTGTCCTCCGGGAAGATTCTGCAAAAGCTGGCGCAGTGCCCTGAACTCTTCTGAAGAGGTCTTATAGGCAAAAAGGGGACGACCATCTGGCTTTTGCAGTCCACGCCTGGATAGAAAATCTGAGATCCATCGGGCAAGCGGCACACATAATTCCCTTTTTGTGAACGACTGAGCTGCCTCTAGGGCAATCATCGGATCGTGTCTTTTTTTCAATCTCAAAACAAGGCAGCTGATCTTGCCCGGACGCTCTGGCTCTCAAGCGGATTGGCAGACGCGTGCTAATCAAATGATGAGCAGCCACCGTTGAGCAAGGCAGCTGCCAAACCACCGAGATCGCTTTGGGTCTTTTCACATTGGACAGACCAACAGGGTCAATGAGGATGCATAGGGAGTGGAGTGCTTGTGCTCCATTTTCATTGGTGTTTGGAGTGTATGCGCTCCACTCTTGTTTGTAATGGCGATTTGCCACGCTTAATCTTCCGTCATCGCAACACGGAAGATTGCCATGGATAGAAACCTGCCAGATGGTCCGCCCAAGGCGCTGGGCCAGTACTTCAGCGATAACCTTTGCGCCGTGCTGGCCGTTGCCGGCAAGCCGCGCGATAACGGCACTGCAGGGCCAATCACGGCAACCCGCATACAGCGCGAAACAGGTGTTGCCCGCAGCACCCTCCGGGCATTGAAGTCACAGCGTGGCGAAGTTGCAGCTAATCCAGACCTCGACACGCTTGATCGAATCGCCGATGTCCTTGGTGTTCCTCCGGCTTTCCTACTTATGCGCCCCCAGGACTGGGTTGCCTTGGCCAACGCCATGGGCAGCATCAACGATTACCTGGCTGCTGCTGTGAAACTGCATAACGACGGCCAGTTGGACTTCGGCAGCCCGGTCGAAAAGGTGTTGCGCGAATGTAAGGTTCACCCCGATGCCCGCCCGATGGGGGTTGGCTCCTCTCCAGAGATCAAGCGCGCAACCGCGAGGGATGAATGGCGCCGCCTCGCCTGCCTCAAGCTCAATGCCTTGATGCTCCGCCCAGTCCATGCCGCCCAGCCTCGCGTTGCGCTGGCCGCAGTAGCTGGTGCGCTAGTGAGCCGGGGCACTCCACACGACCCGAACATCGGCGACTAGTTCATCGAACATTCAAGAGGAATCGCAGTATGTCAATCATTCATGACGCCGACCTGGCTGGCGTGCTGATGAGCGCTAGCGCTGACGATATTAGGCTGCTGATCGACGTCATCACCGACAGCGGTAAGGGGCGGATCTCGTTGTCCTCAGCGATTTGCCGCCAACTGACCGCGGCGAAGGAGGGTGAAGTCGGCGACTACGAGCGCGCATTGGTCGCCGAAGAGCTCACGCGGTTTGGCGGCAACTCGCTGATGAACCTGTTCCGGGGCGGCAGCGGCGTGTCTTATGTAGAACTGCTGAGCGATGTTGCTTCTCACGTGGGTGTCTCGAAGGCCGGGACGGGCGATTGCGCGCAGATGGAAATGGCCATCATCGCCAAGGTGGTCGAGCAGTCGATTGGTCGCATGAGCGAGGAAGACAAAGAAACCTTCTTTGAGTCGATGGGGGCCAGCTACCGGCCGGGAATGGGCGCGGCTGCCCTGGCAGCGCTGATCACCAGCCTGAGTGCCAGCTCGACTGCCTACCGGCTTGCCGCGGTAGTGGCCAGCGCAACGATGAGCAGCCTGGTCGGCCGGGGCGTCGCGTTTGCCGGGGGCGCTGCCATGGGCAGGGGATTGGCGGTGCTCTCAGGGCCCGTCGGCTGGGCAATTACCGGCATCTGGACGGCCTTCGAGTTGGCCAGCCCGGCCTACCGGGTGACGGTGCCATGCGTCATCCAGATTGGCCACATGCGCCAGAAAATGCTGCTCAAGGAGGGGTGCCCTGAATGCCACGCGTCGACTCCCGCTGGCAGTAAGTTTTGTAGCAGTTGCGGCGCACGGCTTGCGAGTCGCTTACCTCATTCCATTCACGATTAGTGTCCCCGACCCGAAGGAGTCTCTCATGAACCCTACGATCTCCCCGTTGGAGTTCTTGCTCACCAACGTCATCTGTTTCGCCGCGGGTGCTGTCGTGGTTGTCGCGCTGCAGTTGGCGGGCAAAGCGGCATATGCCACTGGGAAGCGCAGCTCAAATGCTCATGCGTGATGTACAGATGATGTGTACCAGGTGAGCAGAGAAAACGATAAAGGATTAACTATGTCCGGTAATGAGCATGCGAGCCGACTGGCCGCGCTGACCCATAGAGCGGGGCTGATCAGTCAGGACGCTTGCCAGCAGAACAAGGAGTCGCTGTAGTGACCAGCATCGATATCAGCAATACCCGCCAGCTTCTGGAGCGTGCCAGCAATGATGATCTGGAACCTCTGGTGGAGTACATCCTCAAGGCCAATACCGAGTCGCTGTCGAAGCAAGTGGACTTCAAGCGCAGCCACCCGGAACACCGCCGCTATGCCAGTTCGATCCTTGATGAGCTGCGATTGTTCGGCGGGAACAGCTTCGTCAACCTGTGGCGTAAGAGCGGGCCTTCCTACACCGAGGTGGTCCGGGATGTTGCCAGCAAGCTTAAGGTCAAGGGGGCTGGCTCAATGGAACTCATTGAACTGGAGGAGGCGATGGTGCAGTCGATCCTCCGTCAGGCGTTGGAGAAGTCGTCGGGCGAGGATCGCCGCGAGCTGGAAGTGATTCTGCGCGAGGCGGGGCTCGACAAGACCAAGATGACGGCTCTGCTGAATGGTTCGGCACTGAGTGGGCTGGTAGTGCCGACCGTAGCACGGCTAATCCTCTATCGCACTTCGACGGTGATCGTGAACTCGATGGCTCAGCAGCTGCTTGGGCACGGGCTGCGCAGTGCGGTGGTTGCTGGGGGAACCTTCGCTGGCGGTCGTGCCGTCGCCGCGCTAGCCGGGCCGGTCGGCTGGGTGATAGCCGGTATCTGGACCGCCGTGGATCTGGCCGGCCCAGCCTACCGGGTCACCATCCCTTGCGTGTTGCAAATCGCCATGCTGCGTCTCAAGGCTCGTGCCGAGGCCGCGACTGATTTCATGAATGGAGCTTTCGATGGCTGAGCTAAATGTGATCTTCGATGTGCCGGAGGCGATTGCCGAGGGGCTGAAAAACGGTGTTTATGAACGTATCGGTGGCGTCATCCGCAGGGTGGCTGACAAGCAGATCGTGATGTGGCTGCAGGAAGGTGTGCTGCTGGAACGCGATACTGCCGAACAGTTGCTCAAACAGGGGGCCGAGCATGTCCAGTTGCTGCGTCAGCAGGCTGAGCAACTGCAAATGCTCGGTGTGCAACAGCAGTTGATCATGGGGCTGGAGGTGGCCAATCTGGCGGTCAGTGTCGCGGGCTTTGCGCTAACGCTGTACAAGCTGCAGGGTATCGAGAACCAGCTTAGACACATGGATGGCAAGCTCGACGACATCCGGCAGGGTGTCGAGTGGCTAGATGTCAGGCAGATGATCAGCCGGCTGGCTCCTTTACATGCAGCCCTGCAGCATGTACGCGAGGCCGGGCTGTATCGTAATGCCGCGATGATGCAGCAGCAGCTCGGTATTGCTAACAGCCAGCTCGCAGAGAGCCAAAGTTACTTTGGTGGGCTATTGCAGCATGTGAGTGAGCGTTCGTTTGAGTATCTGCAGCCCGGCGAGTTTGCGGCCGCTTACCGGGGTTGGGTGATGTCTGCGCAGGGGCGGTTGCAGGTGCTGGCTCGTTTGGGGGAAATGGATCTGGCTGCGCATCTCGCCAATGAGTTCAAGGAACGTCATGCCGGGTTCGGTCAGCGGCTGCAGCAAAGCCTGAAAA
This sequence comes from Pseudomonas sp. HMSC057H01, assembly GCF_001836405.1. Classification (NCBI taxonomy): domain Bacteria; kingdom Pseudomonadati; phylum Pseudomonadota; class Gammaproteobacteria; order Pseudomonadales; family Pseudomonadaceae; genus Pseudomonas; species Pseudomonas sp. HMSC057H01. Next base: position 41,393 of record NZ_KV828374.1, read on the forward strand.
ATCCGGCGCTGCGCCTAATGGCGGGTCAGCAAGGCGAAACCAATCATGCTCGCTTGCTTAGCATTGCTGAGCAGGCCGTCGGTGCACACGAGATCATCCGCGGTAACGTTATGCAGCTGGAGTTCATGCGCGATGAGCAATTGGATCTGCCAATTCTGAATAGTCCGGCCGGGTATCAAGGATTGGCGTTCTGCCGAGTGGGCTGATTGGCTCGCGATAGATACGACGCAATTTGCGGAATACCCGGAGCAGTCTGCGTTAAGAGCACCGGATACTGAACCGCCTCATTCATCTGCACTCGGTGCAGATCCAGCAATTGCAGGTCAACGTCCCGTACTGGGGCTGACCTGCATCCCCCTTTGCATACGGAGCGCGGGCTTGCATGGCCAGCGTTACGTTTCCTTTAGGACATTTGCCCGCGTTGTTGGCGCGAGGCATTACAGAGTCATCGGACATGGATCTCCAAGGTCATCTTCTCTACATCGACATCACCCAGATATGCGGAATCGGCTGTGCCTTTTGTATGTACGCCGACAAGCACAAGGCGGGCATCAGCATGGAGCTATCAACGTTGGCGCGGGAAAACCTCGCTAGGTTGATCAATGCCCCGGAGGTCAAGCGCATCTCCATCAGCGGCGAAGGCGAGCCGCTCAACAACGTCAAAGTGTTCCACGAGATCCTCGGGTTGTCCGAAGGTGGCAAGTGCTTCGAGTTCATCACTAGTGGGTTCTACCCACACGACAAGATGGCGGACTTCTACGACACCACCAACCGCATCGTCTTGGGCAATGGCGACGTCTGCAACATCCGCCTGAGTGCCGACAGTCACCACATTGAGCAAGTCAAATGGCGGGCCCATGGCTTCAGTCTGGACTACCTGCGGAGCCGGTGCCCGTCCGGTCTGAGTTTCTCGTTCCGCTCGATCGACACGGATCGCGACTTCACTCGCGAGTATCTGAAGTCCGAACTGGCCCGCTGGGGGGTTGAGGCAACCATCGAGCCGCGAAGTGTGCTGGAAGACGTGCTGGTCGCGGGCGGTGAGTGCTTCGGCATCGACTACAAGAACCTGGTACATCCCGCTCCTGGAACCGCACCGGGTTATCTGGACATGCTGGGCTACATCGAGGCGATCGAGTCTAAGGTCAACAAACGCTTCACCTTCGGAAGCCTGAACAAACCGCCGCAGGCCAACGGTTTGGATGTCACGGTGAAGCCGAACGGCGACGTATACCTATATGGCATCGAGAACCAGCGCCTGGGCAACATTCACTTTGACCGGGTCGATTGGCAACGGCTAGTTGCGCACGTGCGGGAGACACCATTGACCCGAGCACTCTATACGCAACCCTTGACTGAGTTGCTGGCGCGCCTGGAGAAGACGGACCTGCTGCGTTCAATCATTGCCAAGGCGAACAACCCCTACTGGCTGGTGAAGGAGCTGGCAGGTCATGCCGGGTTGCTCGAACAGTGGGAGGCTGCATGATCGACTCACACAGCCACACCTTTTATTCGAAGCATGCGACCGGCACCGTCGATGAATTGGTTCGCGCCTCGATCGCCGCCGGCGTGACCATCCTAACCCTCACCGACCACGCGCCGTTCCCCGTGGATACCGACAATCGTCTGCTCGCGTCCGAACTTGATCGCTATTTCGCCGACATCGAGCGGGCGCGGAATAGCTACCAGGAGCAGATCACCATCCTGTGCGGCCTGGAGCTCGACTACATGCCAGGCACCGACGCCTTCAATCGCGAGCTGCTTACTTGTTACCCGATGGACTTCGTAATCGGCTCAATTCATTACGTGGAAGTTCCAGACGAAACCATGGTGAAGGTCTGGGAGCTGCCGCGCCTGGCCGGACAGGCGTTCCTGGACCGCTACTTCGCAAATCTCGAAGGTCTGCTAGACAGCGGACTGTTTGATGCCGTAGGGCACGCCGACACCTTGCTGCGTGGCGTGCCGGAAGACATCTTCCTGCGCCGTTTCGAACCTTTGCTGGCGCCGCTCGCCCGAAGCGGTATTGCATTCGAGCTCAATGCCTCAGGTCTTCGAAAGTCGAGTCTGGATCCTGCAACGGGGAGGGAGGTTCAGGGCTTTTGGTCTTATCCGTCTCGAGAGTTGGTGGCTCAGCTTATCGCGCACGAAGTGCCCTTCACGGTTGGGTCCGATACCCATGACCCGAGTGACGCCGGTGCAGGCATTGCCGAGCTGCTCACGGCCCTGCAGCCTTTGGGGCTGCAGCGCATTAGTTACTACGAGAGGCGCCGACGAATTGATGTCGCCCTCGACACCCTGGCGCTACCAGGTGCACCAGCAACTTTGACAGAAGGACTTGAACGGCCTTGAACATGATGACCCCCGGAAAATCACTGCCCTGGTCTGAGGTGCTTACGAGGCCGGTTGATGTCCAATTGACGATGTTTCGTCAGGCTTCCGCTCAGCCCTGTGCTGATGATGTGAAGACAGGTTTCCGTGCGTTCTCTGCCGACCTGTTCGCACGCGGACTGATCAGCATGGCCGAGTATGTTTCGATTTTCGGCGGTACTGTCCTGCACTGCCTGACACCCGCCGAGTCGGGGCTGTTCCGAGACATGGATACGGGTGCCGATGCCTCGGCGCTGGCCGGGGTCTACAGCCGTGCCAAATACGGCAGTGTGGGTGACATCCAATATCTCGCTCGACAACTCATCGATTACCTCTGCGGCGAGCTGGATAGGCCGGACTCGCAGTGGTCGTGCCTTTTCCGGAATGCCAAGGCCTGTGGTGACAATGTGGTGATGATGACCACCGGTTGGCGCAACGTGCCGTCAACGGCGAACGTGCTCTATGAGATCGTGGTCGAAGAGGTCAACGTCAAACTAGCGCATATGGCGTTGCCCACCATCATCAACGTCAAGCTGCCTAGAATTGCGCCACCTTGTGAGGACTACGCAAACCTCAGCACCGAGGAGCGCGAGCGCGTCAATCTGGTCCAGGATCACGTCATTCCGGCTGAAAATTTCTATCGTTGGAGCGGTGTGCATGTGATCTTCGGCGACGATGTGTTGGTTACCGGATCTACTGCCGACAAAGTGCTTTATGAGTCCATGCGTAGCGGTGCAAAGTCGTTCCGCGCAATCTATCCGGTGGCGATCGATCCCCGAGTGGCCCTGGGCGATGCCTCGGTCGAGGATCGGCTGAATAGTGTGGTGGTCGAGCAACGGCTGGACGATACCGTTGCGGAGCTGTTGTCTGCGCGGGACTACCAACCTATCTTGCGCACCCTGCGCCTGCTGTTCGGGGAGGGCAACCGAGAATCGCTCGCCGCCTTCCTGCCGAAGGTGCCTGCGCCGACCTGGCTGCGCCTGTACAAGTCTGCCTTGGGTAACGAGTTTCTAGGTCAGCCGCAATGTGCTCCTTCCTTGGTGTTGCTGAGGGAGTACCTGACAAATGCCGGGTTGCTAAGTACCAATGGCAGGGCGATTCACCCGTGAACAGCTGCCTTCATGGTTCCGTTCGATATGTGAGCTATTGGGAAAATCCCCCTGGGCAGGTCATGCCAGCCTATGTCGCGCTGGCATTGGTCTCGATGCGTAGAGCCCTGGGTGAGCGCTTTCTATTGCTTACACCGGGAACGGTCCTGGACCTGATCGACCCACGAATCCTTGGTAAAGCATGGGCCTTTGAGCCATTGCCATTCACTCTGGCAAAGGGAATTGAGGCCATAGTTGCCAAGAGCGACTTCATCCGCATGGCCTTCGTCCATCGACATGGAGGCGCATGGGTAGATGCGGACACACTGTTCTTGCGCGACCCAACCAGCGCGCTGTTTCCGGCAGGTCTCAGTCATAAGCTGCATTGGCATAGTGAATGTATTTTTGCGTCCCAACCGGGAAACCCCCTGCTTGCCCGGGCGTTGGCTACTGGGTTGGAAGGAGGTGCCCATTGCTGGGGTAATCCTGGGCGTATCAAGGACATCGTGGCGCAATCTGCTGACGAGCTGGTGCCTATTGCCGGAGATGTCGTCGACCCCGGCTACCGTCCACGGTACAACTTCGCAAGCTGTGAGGTGATGCGTCGCCAGGATGTGAGCGTTGCAGATTTTCTGGTGACAGATGCAACCATGCTCAAGCTTTACAACACCTACTTTCGGCGTACGGCTAGGCGTATGGAGTCTGTTGAAGAGTTTCTCTCTGGCGGTACCTTGCTAGCCAAACTATTCCTGCACATCGAAGCTGACCCTGGCTATTGGCTGGGGGAAAGCGAGCGGCTGATAGAAGCCGTTTGTTGATCTGGGCGTGCCAGTGTTACGGCGCTTGCGCGTAGATGAACCTGGCACTCACGGACCTCGCTCAGGTTTAACTGCCGGGCGATCACCTCATGAACAGTCGGTGTGCAGCGGTGAGGGGATCCGTGGGCAACGTACAACCATGCGGGCACTCGCGTTGGTAACGGGCCGAACTCGAGCTCAATTCGCACCAAGTCGAATACTTCAGTCGTCCGTCCGCTCGGGGTCCAGGCGAGCGGAGCGGTGCGATGGTCGGGCTGCGTCACTTCTAGAGGACATTCGAGCTCCAAATTTATGGTCCCGGGGTGACAGTCGGCTACCTCGGGGAAGTCCTGGCTGATCAGGGGCAACTGTCGAGCGAGGGTTCCATTCGCGGCACCCAGGCCAGGCACTTTCCGCGCTCTGATCGAATGGAGTTGTTCAGTTTCGGGTGTAGTAGCCAACAACTCGTGAAGGTTGTCCAACAGAGCCTCGAGCGAGAATGCATTCATGTCCTTTTTGCCGGTGCGCCGAATTTGGCCAGGGTGTTGCTGGCTATAGACGACACGGGTCAACGGAGAGGGTGGGGGCAGCCACGGGTTGGCTTGTCCATCTACGTCTGGGTAGATTGCCACCAGCCTTGTTTCTAGGCCGACCGCCATGTGTACGATGGCCGTGTCGACACTGACCACGACCTGAGCGCAGCGGATGTACCCGGCGACATCCTTGGGGGATGCCAGTCCGTGGACGACGTGCACGTTGCTTCGAGCCACCGCGACTTCCATGCGCAGCGCATCCTCTTGGGTCGCGGGGCTGCACAGGATGCCGACAGACCGGGTTGGATAAGCATCGGCGATGGCGTGTAGCAAGCTCACGGATCGGTCGAAGGCCAAGCATTTGTCTGGGCGGCTGGCGTAGGGGTTGAGTAGGATTTTCGGGGCGAGGGTGGGGTTCGGCATCGTGTCAGGAAGGGGGACGATGTACTTCCTATCGACCATACTTGCACCCAAGTCCATGAGTACACGTCGGTAGCGCTCGGCCATGTCGAGACCAGCAGTTGTTTCACCGAACTTGCGATTGACGCAGCGTAAACGGTCATCGAGTGAGTACACGCGGGTCGGACGCAGCAGTCGCAAAAACAGGATCTCCGCAGGCTGGATCCTTCCTACCAGATGCACCACGACATCGACCTGTCCAAGCTGCTGCGCCAAGCGGCGAAGTTCGAGTACTCCAGGATTGGCGTTCGTGATCACGACCTGATCCACACCAAAGTCCTGCGTGTGCGCCTGGGCAAGCTCTACGACCGTCAGCACGGTCACCCGGGCATTGAGTCTGCGAGCCTCACGAAAGAAGAAAGACGAAACGATCGAGTCGCCCAATTTGGCATCCCAACGGGGGACAAGAATGTGCAGGCTTTCTTTCGTGCTTCTGGGCTTTGGCAGCCTGTCTGCCAGAAGACGAAATGCCGCGCGCGCGACTACTCGGCGAAAATCCCGTAGGAATGACATGTTGCTCAGATGCTCGGTTTCTATGAGGGCTGGGACGAGAAAGCCTGGCTTCTTGTGGCTGCAAGCCACTCCACCACAGCAGCGGCAGCTTTGGGTCGAGTACCACGGCTAGAGCCGGGCTTTTGGGCGCATGCCCCTTTGCAGGTTGCCGGGCTGGTGGAGTCATATAGTGGCCTACCACGAGACTGTCTGGAACGGATGGACCACTACGTTTACATGCTTCGGGTAATGGGGCTGTCTCGTCAGCAATGATTCTGAGCGCGCAGCACGCGAAGCAGATGCTCCACGATTCTCCCGGCGGAGATATTCAGGTCCGTATTCTTACCGTCAGAGGTATGCGTCCCATACTCGCTATAGAAGGAGTCTTGCAGACACAGCATTTCCGGGAGTCGTGCTCGGGTCGGTGTACATGGCGCTGTAAGCGACAACAGAATGCACAGGATAACCTTCTCGCGCAAAGTGCCTCGTGGACGGTGGTCGCCGAACCTGGCCATGGCCTCGAACAGCTTATGTAGGAAGCAGGACAGGTGGAAAAGCTCATCCTCGCTCAAGGCATTCCGTCGGCTGACGGAGACGCTGACATTGCAGTTGAAGCGCGCATCCCTGCTTATGGGCGGTAGCATTTGCCCAGGGCTTAGGAACTCGTTGACGGCTTCGAGTACGTCGGCTTGCAGACTGTAGTGGTCAACCCATCCCGGACAGTGGGTTG
>NZ_KV828375.1:0-59714 GCF_001836405.1 Pseudomonas sp. HMSC057H01
TTTGCTTTTGCGCGCGGAAAAAGGCGTGCTTCCTGTTCACCTTGCCGAACCCCTCCTGGCATGTCCTCTTTCGCGTCTAGCGTAGCGAGAGTCCGGGCGGATCCGCATGACGCTGGCGCTCTTGCGTTCGCCGTACCGATCCCGATCCGCGAGTTAGAGCCTCGCTTCGAGGAGAAAGACAAAAGATGGCTTCCGGTGAAGGGAATCGCTTGATTTACTGTATGAATAAACAGTATCTTGAGCGCTCCCCCCTTCGTGGCCATCCCTGTTGGCCATCCCAAGGCAGCTCGTCTCTCGAGCTGCCTTTTTCTTTGTCTCAATGGAAATCCCGGCTGCGGACGTCCAGGCCGGTGAGTAGAGGGCTCAGGTCATGCAGGCGCCCGGCGATGACGTGGCGCACCTCGCCGGAGGACTCCAGGATGCCCTCCACCTGCAGCAGCCGGGACTCGAGGAATGGCCGCCTCTGCCGTTCGGCAAGGTCGTGCCGGACCACCACGTTGACCATGCCGAACTCGTCCTCCAGGGTGATGAAGGTGATGCCGCTGGCGGTCTGTGGGCGCTGCCGGCCGACCACCAGGCCGGCGACCCGTATCGGTCGTCCATGTCCCAGTTTCGCCAGTTCGCGGGAGTCGCGGCAGCGGCGGGCCTTGAGCTGTCCACGCAAGAGTTTCAGCGGATGCGGGCCGAGGGTGGTGCCGAGGAGAGCGTAATCGCTCAGCAGTTCCTCGCCGCGCGAAGGCAGTGGCAGGCTGACCGTGCTCTCTTCGATGACGGTCCCTTCGGCGAACAGCGGCAATTGCGGCTCGACGCTGGCGACGGCCCAGCGCGCCTTGTGCCGGTGTCCGGCGAGACCGCGCAGGGCGCCGGCATCGGCCAGCAACTCCAGGGCCCGGGCGTCGAGCCTGGCGCGTCGGCCAAGATCGTGCACGTCGAGGAACGGTTGGGCCTCCCGGACCTGCTCGATACGCCTGGCATCCTCCTCGCGAAAGCCTCGGATCATCCGCAGGCCAAGGCGTATGGCCGGTTGCGCCTGGCCGAACGGCTCCAGGCTGCAATCCCAACCGCTGTGGCGGACATCCACCGGGCGTGTCTGCAGGGCGTGGCGGCGGGCGTCCTGGAGCAACTGGTCGGGGCTGTAGAAGCCCATCGGCCAACTGTTTATCAAGGCGCAGGCGAAGGCCGCCGGCTCGTGACGTTTCAGCCAACTGCTGGCGTAGGTGAGCAGGGCGAAGCTGGCGGCGTGGGATTCAGGGAAACCGTAGCTGCCGAAGCCTTTGATCTGCTCGAAGATGCGCGCTGCGAAGTCGGCCTCGTAGCCGTTGGCGAGCATGCCCCGGGTCAGCCGCTCGCGGTGGTGTTCCAGGCCGCCATGACGCTTCCAGGCGGCCATCGAACGACGCAGTTCGTCCGCCTCGCCCGGCGTGTAGTCGGCGGCGACGATCGCCAGTTCCATGACCTGTTCCTGGAACAACGGGACGCCCAGGGTTCGTTCGAAGACTTCCTCCAGTTCGGCTGACGGATAGGCCACCGGCTCTTCTCCGTTTCGCCGGCGCAGGTAAGGATGCACCATGTCGCCCTGGATCGGCCCTGGGCGGACGATGGCGACCTGGATCACCAGGTCGTAGAACTTCTGCGGGCGCAGGCGTGGCAGCATGGCCATCTGTGCGCGCGATTCGATCTGGAACACACCGATGGTATCGGCGCGGCTGATCATTTCGTAGGTGGCCGGGTCTTCGCTCGGGATACTGGCGATGCTCAACCGCTTGCCGCCGCGCAGCGCGTGGATCAGGTCGAAGCTGCGGCGCAGGGCGCTGAGCATGCCCAGGGCGAGGACGTCGACCTTGAGCAGGCCGACCGCGTCGAGATCGTCCTTGTCCCACTGGATCACCGTGCGTTCGGCCATGCTGGCATTCTCCACCGGGACCAGGGTGTCCAATGGCTGCTCGGAGATGACGAAGCCGCCGGGGTGCTGCGAGAGGTGGCGCGGAAAACCGATCAACTCGCCGGTCAGGGCCAGCACCCGGCGCAGGATCGGACTCTGCGGATCGAAGCCGGCCTCTTCCAGGCGTTCGGCGCTGGGGGCCTGGTCGCTCCAGCGGCCGCAGCAGTTGGCCAGGACGTCGACCTGCTCGGGCGGCAGACCCAGGGCCTTGGCTACGTCGCGCACCGCGCCGGCGCCGTGGTAGGTGCTGACCACCGCGGTCAGCGCCGCGCGCTGGCGTCCGTAGCGTGTGAAAACGTACTGGATGACCTCCTCGCGGCGCTCGTGTTCGAAATCCACGTCGATGTCCGGTGGTTCGTTGCGCTCGCGGGAAAGGAAGCGCTCGAACAGCAGGTTGGTCCGGTCCGGGTCCAACTCAGTGATGCCGAGGGCGAAGCACACTGCTGAATTGGCCGCCGAGCCGCGGCCCTGGCAAAGGATTTCTCGGCCCCGGGCGAAGGCGACGATGTCCTGCACGGTGAGGAAATAGCTTTCATAGCCCAGTTCGGCGATCAGCTCGAGTTCTCTCTCGATCTGCTTGCGGACCTTGGCGCTCGCGCCGTTCGGCCAGCGCCTGGCGATGCCCTGTTCGGTGAGATGGCGGAGCCATGACGCCGGGTCGTGTCCGGCCGGTACCAATTCGCGTGGATACTGGTATTTCAGCTGTTCCAGATCGAACCGGCAGCGTTCGGCGATCTTCAGGGTTTCCGCCAGCAGGGCTTGCGGGTAGATACCCTGCAGGGCCTCCAGGGTACGCAGGTGGCGTTCCCCGTTGGGGAAGAGATAGGCGCCGGCCTCGCTGACCGGCAGATGGTTGCGGATCGCTGTCATGCAGTCCTGCAGGGCTCGCCTGCCGCGGGCGTGCATGTGGACGTCGCCGCAGGCCACGGGCGGTAGCCGGAGATGCGAGGCGAGCGCGAGCAGTTTGTCCAGGCGGGCATCGTCATCGGCGCCGCGATGCAACTCGACGCCCAGCCAAAGGCGCTGGGGGAAGCGTTCGCGGAGCCAGGCAGCCTGCTCGTCCTCATGGTCGTTCGGCAACCAGATCGCCAACAGGCCGGCGAGCGGCTGTTGCAGGTCTTCGCGCAGCAGCCGGTAGTGGCCCTTGTCGGCTTGTCGCCGGCCGCGGGTGATGAGGCGACAGAGGTTCTGGTAGCCCTCCAGGTCCTCCGCCAGGAGGACCAGCTTGGGCCCCTGTTCGAGGCGGATTTCGCTGCCGACGATCAGTTGTACCTGATGCTCCCGCGCCGCCTGCCAGGCCCGCACGATACCGGCCAGGCTGCATTCGTCGGTGATCGCCAGGGCCCGATAGCCCAGGCGCGCTGCACGGGCGAAGAGTTCCGCGGCGCTGGAGGCGCCGCGCTGGAAACTGAAGTTGGACAGGCAATGCAGTTCGGCGTAGGCGCTCATGCGAACCAGCCATGCAGCCACAGCGGCCCTTCGCTGCCCACCTCGCGATAGACCCAGGCACGTTGTCCGCTGCGGGTTTCCACCAGGTAATAGTCGCGGCGGATGTCTTCGCCATCCCACCAGCCCGACTCGATCCGCTCCGGGCCGGCCAGCACGGTGGGCAAGGCCTCGCCGAGGGGGCGTGGCTCCGCCAGCAGCCAGCCGGGTCGGAGGCCGCAGGCTGCCGGCGATTGCGCCCTGTCGCAGCTGTGCGGCCGCCAGCTTCGCTCCGGACGGTGTTCGGCGACGGCGCTCAGGCCCTGTACCGCCTCGTCGCCCAGCCGCGCGCGCAGGCGTTCCCGCAACTGTTCCCAGCCGAGATACTGCTGTGGGCGCTCGTCGAACAGTTCGCGGTGCTGCGGCGTGAAAGGAGGCAGCTCGCGGGCCTCCAGGCGCACGGCATGCACGGGGGCGGGCAGTTGCAGCTGTTCGAGACGGCCGCGGGTCAGTTCGAAGAGCATGGTCGCCTCGCGTTCGGCGCTGAGCAGGCCGACCGTGACCTGGCTGTCGGCGCGCCCGTGATGCTCCAGATGCAGGGTGAAGCGCTGCACGCCGCTGTCGCGTCCGGCGAGAAAGGCGGCGAGATCGGCGCTCAGCCGTCGCAGGGGGAAGAGCAGGGCCTGGTGCGATTCCACGTCGAAATTGAGTTCGATGCGCAGGTCGAAGGTGTCCGGCGGCCGGTAGTGCTCCAGCGCCAGCGGGCTGCGGCCGCAGAGGCGGTCGATGTGCAACAGCAGTTCGGCCGGGAAGCGACGGGCCAGGGCGGCGCGCGGCAACTCGAGGACCTGGCGCAGATGGCGCAGTCCCATGCGTCCGAGGGCGACGGCCAGCTCCCGCGAGAGTCCCAGGCGGTCCAGCGGAAGGGCGGACAACTGGCGTTGCAGCGCTGTCTCGTCCTCGATGGCCAGGCCGTCGTGGCTGTTCGCCAGGACCCTCGCCGCCACCGGGTTCGGCGCCAGGCACAGGCGATGGCGGAAGCCCAGCGCCGTGAGTTCCTTGCGCAAGCGGGCCTCGAAGCGTGGCCAGGGGCCGAACAGGGCAAGGCTGGACTGCACTTCCAGCAGCAGCGCGCGCGGATAGTGCAGGCTGACCTGCGAGCTGAAACCGTAGGCCCAGGCGGCGAGGAAGGCCTGCCAGCGCTCCACGGCGGCGAGGTCGTATTCCGCCGTGGCGAAGTCCCGGCTCAGGGCCTGGGCGGCGATCAGCGATTGACCGGGCCTCAGGCCGAGCGCGCGTGCCGCTGGGTTGACCGCCTGCAACTGCCGGCGCTGCGCTGGGCCGCCGAGCAGCGCCAGCGGTGCGTCGGGATTGTTCCGTTGACGCAGCGCGCTGTCCATGGCCAGTTGCGGCAGGAGAATGCAAGCCCAGAGCATGGCCGCCTCATTGCCAGGCGCTGGCTGGCAGGGCGGTCGCCGGCGCGAGGCCGCCCCGGCACTTGAGGATGCGCAGGCGTGGGGGGCGGGTTTCGATGCACAGGCGTAGCGCTGCCGGCGAAGGGTTGACCGCTTCGCGCAGGGGACGATAGGCGAAACCCAGGGCCTGGCCGCTTTCGGCGGCGACCTGGAGGCGGCGCAGGGCGCGGTCGTCGGCCTGCTGCGGCCAGCACAGCACAGCGGCGCAACTGCCCGAGCGCAGGCACTGTTCGGCAGCCCACAAGGCGTCGCGTCCGCTGGCCTGCAAGAGGACCAGGTGGCGCAGGTCGACCGCGGCGGCCAGCCAGGCCTGCGGATAGGGTACGTAGGGTGCGCCGACCAGTACGACGCGACGTTGCGCCTGGGTCAGGCGAGCGAGGGTCGGCATCAGTAGTTGCAGTTCGCCGACACCGTCGCGGGCATGGAGGATTTCGCTCAGGGCATGCTCCGGCCAACCGCCGCCGGGTAGCAGTGCGTCCAGGCGCGCATGCCCGGTGGGCAGGGAAGCGCCGGCCGGCACGGCGGACTGGCCTTTCCAGATCCTACGTGCGTCGAGCAGCGCACTCAGCGCTATGCCATTGCCTCGTCCGGCGACGGCTGCGGGTGGGGTGATGTCGGCTACGGATGAAAGGGAGGCCAAGGAAATAACTCGAATACTGTATGTAAATACAGTATTTGCTGTAGTCCTTTTCTGGTCAATGGCAGTCGGTCGGCATCCTTTCCTGTGACATTGAGATTCAATAACGAATATAATTGAGAATCGTTATTGATTCTGGGCACGCTATGTCGGCCCAGTGCGTTCCGTCCCTCGAAAGGAATTCCCCTATGGATACCCTGGCCCCTGAATCCACTCGGCAAAACCTGCGTTCGCAACGCCTCAACCTGCTGACCAACGAGCCGCACCAGCGCCTGGAGAGCCTGGTGAAGAGCAAGGAACCCTTCGCCAGCCGGGACAATTTCGCCCGCTTCGTCGCCGCCCAGTACCTCTTCCAGCATGACCTGGAGCCGCTTTATCGCAACGAAGCGCTGGCCCGCCTGTTCCCCGGCCTGGCTTCCCGCGCCCGCGACGACGCCGCTCGTGCAGACCTGGCGGACCTCGGCCATCCGGTGCCGGAGGGCGACCAGAGCGTGCGCGAGGCCGACCTGAGCCTGGCCGAGGCACTGGGCTGGCTGTTCGTTTCCGAAGGTTCGAAGCTGGGCGCTGCGTTCCTGTTCAAGAAAGCCGCCGCGCTCGAACTCGACGAGAACTTCGGCGCCCGCCATCTGGCCGAGCCGGAAGGCGGCCGCGCGCAAGGCTGGAAGAGCTTCGTGGCGATCCTCGACGGCATCGAGCTGAACGAGGAGGAAGAGCGCCTGGCCGCCAAGGGCGCCAGCGATGCCTTCAATCGTTTCGGCGACCTGCTGGAGCGTACCTTCGCCTGAGGGGCGTTCCTTGTCCTTTGATCGGCGGCCAACCTCGCCGACGACGATTGCCCCGGCCTGGTTGTCGGGGTTTTCTGTCTTGCGCCGCCGGCCAGGACGCGGACCTGCGGAGGCCCTTAGCGAGGCGGCCGCTGCGCTTCCACTGAGTTGCCGAACGAGGTGCCCAGGCGAATGCGCGTCGCCGATTGGTTGTACAGGCCGAGCTGGTTTGGCGGACGCCGGACGATGGCGGCGGAATCCAGCTCCTGTTCGCGGCGGGCCCTGGCCGCGCTGTCAGGATCGGCCATCTGCTGGCTCAGGCATTCATAGGACAAAGCCTGGTAGCCGTTGACCTCGGTGTTGATGCAGTTCGCCGGCGGCGTCGGCTCGTCGGCCAGGGTGGCGTTCATGGCCAGGCCCAGGATCAGGGCCGGCAGAACCTGCGATGAACGGTGCATGGCGATTCTCCCGCGCTGGGATGGTGGTTTCCCGCTTATACGGCAATCGGTGAAAACATGTCACCGCAGGTACCGTCACACCACAGTCACACAGTGCCATCAGGATGTCCCTCCTGGGTGATGGCCATCTGGCCTGAACCGGGTAGTTCGGACTGGAATCCGTTGATGTCGATCCTCGGGGTGGCAAGGTCGTGCGCAGTGTCGTTGCTCGGTCTCGGCATGCTGCTGCCGGCGTCCGGCGCCGTGCCGGGCGATGGCGGCAGGCCGCCGTTGCGCCTGGCGGTGCACGCGTTCGATATTCCTCCGCAGAGCCTGGCATCGGCGCTGGTGACCTACAGCGGGGTGACGGGAATGGCGGTTCTGGTGGATGGCGAGCTGGCCCGTGGACGGCGCTCGGCCCGCTTGCAGGGGCGCTTCACCGCCAGCGACGCCCTGACCCGACTGCTCGGCGGAACCGGCCTGATGGCGCGCTACACCAGCCAGGAAGCGTTCACCCTGCTGCCGGCGCAGGCCGTCAGGAACGCTGCGCCGCTGCCGGCAGAGATGCCGAAGGTCGAGCAGCCGCTGGATCGGCGCTACGCGGGAGCGGTCCAGGCGGCGCTGGAAGAACAGTTGTGCCGCTCGCCGCGCACTCGTCCGGGTACCTATCGCGCGGTGCTGCAACTCTGGATCGGTCGCTTCGGCGAGGTTCGCCACAGTCGCCTGCTCGGCTCGACCGGCGACCCGCAGCGGGACAGCGCCCTGGTGGAAAGCCTGCGCGGCGTGCGGGTGATGCAGGCGACGCCCGCTACGCTGGCCCAGCCGCTGACCATCCTGTTGCTGCCGAAGACGACGGGCAAGGCCATGGAATGCAAGCTGACGGAGGGAGTGGGAGGGTCATGAGCGATTCGCGGCAAAGCGCGATGGTGAAGCTGTTCCTCGCCTCCTACGACGACTTCAAGGCGCGCCTGAAACGGCGCCTGGGCTCCGAGGATCTGGCGTGCGACGTGCTGCACGAAACCTACCTGAGAGTCGACCGGCTGGATGATGCGTTGGAGGTCAAGAAGCCTCAGGCCTACCTGTTCCGTATTGCCCTGAACATTGCCGCCGACCGCCGCGAGGGCGACGCCCGCCTGCTCACCGGGGAGGAGGTGGCGGAGCTGTTGCAGGTGGCCGACGAAGGCCTCGACCCGGAGCGCATCGTCGGCGGTCATGCCGAGATCCGTCGCCTGTTGGAGGCGCTCTGCGAACTGCCGGCGCGGCGTCGGCAGATTCTCATCGCCTCGCGCCTGGAAGAGACGCCGCATGCGGAAATCTCCCGTCGCTTCGGCATTTCCACCCGCACCGTGGAGAAGGAACTCAAGGCCGCCCTGTGGTTCTGCGCGGAGCGCCTGGAAAGAAAAGTCATCCAGAGGTTCGGTCCCGGGGCCGGAAAACCGTCATAAGCATAAGCAGGTGGAAAACCGCCGCCATATCCATCCCATGAGCCATTCCGGTGTCCGTACAGCACAGTCATGACAGCCTCAGACTCCGCCGCCGATGAAACCGGCGACCTTCGCCACGAAGCGCACGCCTGGGTGATCAGCCTGACCTCCGGACGCGTCACCCAGGGCGACGCGCGGGCCTTCCGCCAGTGGTGTGCGCGCAGCCCGCAACACCTGCGAGCGTTCGTCGAGGCGCGCGATCTCTGGCAGGCACTCGGCAGTGCCGCCGCTCTGCCGCTGGAGTCGCCGGCTGTGGCGCAGATCGCGCCGAGGCGTTTCGGTCGTCGCTGGTTCGTCGGCGGTGCGCTGGCCGCCTCGGTGGCGTTGTTCGTCTTGCGCCCGTCGCTGCTCGACCATGGCCTGGGCGGCGCCGACTACGTCACGGCGGTCGGCGAGCAACGCCAGGTGCAGGTGAGCGGCGAGACGCGGATCGAGATGAACACCCGCACCCGCCTGAATGTGCGGCGCAATCAAGAGCAGCAGGAAACCATCGAACTGCTCGGCGGCGAGGCCGAGATCATCGCCAGCCACCCGCCGCAGAGCAGCCTGCGGGTGATGGCCGGGAGCGCCTGGCTGAGCGCCAGCCGGGCCCGCTTCAACGTGCGCAGCAGCGGTGACGTCTGCGTGGTGACCTGCCTGGAGGGCAGCGTGCGGCTCGAACACCTCGGCCAGCGCCTGGACCTCCAGGCCGGCCAGCAGCTGACCTTCGACGAGCGACGCAACGGTCCGCCGGTGCCTTTCGACGTTGCCGAGGTGATGGCCTGGCGCGAGCGCATGCTGGTGTTCAACGACGTACCGTTGGCCACGGTGATCGACGAAATCAACCGCTACCGTCCCGGCATGCTCCTGCTGCTGGACAAGGCCCTTGGCCGACGCCGGGTCCAGGCCCGTTTCAGCCTCGATCAACTGGCCGACGTGGCGACCCTGATCCGCGATGCCTATGGCATCGAGGTCACCCGCCTGCCGGGCGGGGTGGTGCTGCTCGGCTGAGCCACCGCTTCATTGCAGGGCCACCACCCGTCGATAGCGCTCCACGCCGTTGCGGGTGACCCGCGCCAGGCTGATCTCCAGTCCGCTGGCGCGGACTTTGCTGCGTGCCGGCAGGCGCGTCCAGCCCTTTCCCGGCACCCAGGCACGGATCTCGAACCGACTCACGTCGTCCAGCACAGCCACCCGCTCCGCCAGCGGCGGCAACGGCAGGCGGTCGCCGCTGGGCGAGGCGGCGCGGTAGAGGACCTTGCCCTGTCGCCACCAGCGCACGCGCTGCAGCGGCGCGCCTGGCTCGGTACTGGCGCGGACGATGTCCAGGCGCAATGGAATCTCGCTCAGGCGCTTCAGTGCGAGTCCGGGCGGCAGGCTGTCGCCGGCCCGGATCGGCTCGTCGCCGATGGGCAGGCCGGTCTCCTCCCGGATGGCGCTGTGCAGGGCGATGTCGCGCTCCAGCTGGTTCAGCGCGCGCAGTAGCGCGGCGCCCTGCTCGGTGCTGTCCTCCAGGTGCGCGCTGGCCCGGGCGATGCTGTCCAGGCCGCGCCAGGCCATCAGGCTGACGATGGCCATGAGCATGATCGCGACCATCACCTCGATCAGGGTGAAGCCGGCTTGCCGGCGCCGCGTCGTCGCGCGTTCAGTGTACCCGGACATGGCCGTTCGCCTCGCGCAGCACGGTGACGCTGTGTTGGCCGTCGGAGAGCGTTATCCGCAACGGCGCGCCGATCCATTCGGCGTCCAGCAACACCGGTCGCGGCGGGCGCACGCTGACCCGCAGCGGCGCGGCCTGCCAGTCGCGCGCGCGCAATTCGGTGTCGGCGGCGAAGGCGTCGGTCTTGCCGCGATAGGCCTGCGGGCTGAAGCGATAGCCCTTGGCGCTGGGCTGCCAGAGGATCGGCGTACCGCGTACCCGTGCTTCGCCCTGGGCTATTTCCAGCAACCGCGCCAGGCGCGCGGCATCCTGGCGCAGCAGGCCCGTCGGGTCGGGGCGGGCGCTCAGGCTGATGGCCGCCGTGGCGATGCCGACGATTACCAGCACCACCATCAGTTCGATCAGGGTGAAACCGCCTTGCCGGGGTCGCCTCACCGGATGCCGCTCCGCGAAGAGAGAGGTTTCCAGAGTGCCCGACGAAGATGATCGGCGTGTGAAACATAACGGAGAGAATTCCGCGCTAGGCTGGTGCCGGGGCGCCGTTCGTGGCGCCCGTCGCCCATACGCCAGGAGAGCCCCGCCATGCCGGCCATGCCCCGTATCGATCCGCCCCGCCTGGTCCAGTTCGCCGCCGTGCTGGCGATCCTCGCCGGCCTGCTGTTCTGGGGCTATCTGTTGCTGGCGCCGATTCCCGGCGTGGTCCAGGCCGAGGTCGCCGCCGTTCCGCCGCCCAGCGGCGAGGACGCCGCTCAACGCTGGTTCGCGGCGCCTTCCGGTGAGGTCGAGGTGCAACTGGCGGGATTGATCAGCGGTGGTCCCGCGGCGATCGCCATCCTCTCGGTGAACGGCGCACCGGCCCAGGCCTATCGCGAGGGCGAGGTCCTGGCACGTGCGGCGAAGGTGCGGCGGATCGAGGCCGACGCGGTGCTCATCGAGCAGAACGGCGAGGTTCGCCGGGTGCCCATGCAGCGGCTCGCCGAACCGCCGCCGCTGGCTACCCTCAAGCGCGGTTGAGATCACCGGGAGCGGCTCAGCAGGGTGTTCAGGCGCGCCAGCGGCACCGCCTGTTCGCGCTGCGTGCGCACACGGATTTCCACCCACAGTAGCGCGGGGTCGTCGGTGGCCTCGACGCGTTGTTCGCAGTACAACCGCAGGCGGCCCTGGGAGCATTCGAAATCGCTGTTTCCCGGAGCCGCGCCGACGCCCAGGCGTAGCTCGGCGAGCCGGCTCTCCGCTGCCAGCAGGGCCAGCGACTTGTCGCGCAACAGACCATTGCCGTCGGTCATCAGGCCCACCGCGCGGATCGCCGCGGCCAGGGCGATGGCGACGATGGCCAGCGCGACCAGCACTTCGATCAGGGTGAAACCGCGGGAAGACAGGCGCGTGGACATCGCGGAAAGGTCGGCGAAAGGGGACTTCCAGGCTAGCCGGGAAATCTGACCGATCCCTGACAAAAGCTCGGGAGGGCGCTCCCGCGAGCCATCCCCGGCGCCTGCCGGAAAGCCCGGCTCCAGGGCCTTGCGGGCGCCTCCGGAAGAGCGGCGCACCCGAGGATTTTCAATATCGTTGACATATCTTCCTGAAACAATCCGCGGCGAATCGAACCATGCCGAGGAGTGTCGAGATGGATGTCGTGCAGTTCAGCTCCAGCCCGAAAGGACATCGGGGACAGCGGGGCTTCACCCTGATCGAGATCATGGTGGTGGTGGTGATCCTCGGCATCCTCGCCGCGATGGTGGTGCCCAAGGTGCTCGACCGTCCCGACCAGGCCCGTGCCACCGCGGCGCGCCAGGACATCTCCGGGCTGATGCAGGCGCTCAAGCTCTACCGCCTCGACCAGGGCCGCTATCCGAGCCAGGCGCAGGGCTTGAAGGTGCTCGCGGAGCGTCCTGCCGATGCCTCGGCGAGCAACTGGCGCTCGTACCTGGAGCGCCTGCCCAACGACCCCTGGGGCAAGCCCTACCAGTACCTGAATCCCGGCGTGAACGGCGAGATCGACGTGTTCTCCCTCGGCGCCGACGGGCAGCCGGGCGGCGAGGGCATCAACGCCGACATCGGCTCCTGGCAGCTCTGAGCGCGCCATGAACGGTCATCGCCAGCGCGGCATGGCGATCATCAGCGCGCTGCTGATCGTCACCGTGGTTGCGGTCATAGCCGCCGGCCTGATCGCCCGCCAGAGCGCATTCATCCGCGCCCTGGAAAGCGAGCAGCTACGCATCCAGGCCGGCTGGATGCTGCGCGGCGGCCTGGAATGGAGCCGCCAGTTGCTGCTCGAGGACAGCCGCCGCGACCCGCTGACCCGCCTCGACCAGCGCTGGGCGCAACCGATGCGTGGCTTGCGTCTGAGCAGCGCCGAATTGCCGTTCAACGGCCAACTGGAAGACGAGCAGGGCAAGTTCAACCTGCGCAACCTGTTGGTCGACCAGCGCCCCGATCTCCAGGAGCGAGCGAACTTCGAACGCCTCGCCGGTCTGCTCGGCGTGCGCCCGAAGGAGACGCGGCTGATCGTCGAGCGGGTACTCGATTCCTATGCACGGCTGCCCGCCGAAGCGCCGCCGGCCGAGACGCAACCCGCAGGCTTCGACAGCGGCCGCGAGACTTCGCCGGGCGCCGTGTTGCGTGCGCTTCCGGCGCGCATGCCGGCGCTCAGGCGTCTCGACGACCTGGCGCGGCTGGGCATTCCGCCGGCGACCCTGGAGCGCCTGCGGCCCTACGTCACCATCCTGCCCGAAACCACCTGGATCAACGGCAACACCGCGCGCGCCGAAGTGCTCGCCGCCTGTGTCCCCGGCCTCGGGCTGGACCAGGCGCGGCGGGTGCTCGGCGAGCGCGACCGGGGCCGCTGGTTCCTCAATCGCGGCGACTTCGTCAACCGCCTGAACATGCCGCAATTGCAGGCGCAGTCGGTGAAGGTCGGGATCACCAGCGACTGGTTCCTGCTCACCGCCTATGCTCGGCGCGACCGGCAAGAGGTGCGCCTGCAAGCCCTGGTGCAGCGCAAGGCCGGTGAAAGCACGGCGGTCAACTGGATGAGGGTGGGCTCATGAAAGCCACCTGGCGTTGCCTGCTGCCGCCGCTGAGCGAGTTCGCCGAGGCGGCGCCGCTGCATTGCCTGCGCCTGGATGCGCGCGGCGCGGTGCAGGAACGAATCGAGGCCTCGCTCGCGGAACTGGCGCGGCGACGCCAGGGGTTGCCGGTGGCGCTGTTCCTGCATCCGCGCGATTGCCGCCTGGTCAGTCTCGAACTGCCGGCGCTGCCTGCGGCGAAGCTCGCCGCCGCGGTGAACTGCGCGGCCGAGGCGCTGGTCCTCGGCGATCCGGCGCAGCTACGCCTGGCCCACGGCCCGCGCGGCGCCGACGGGCGCCTGACCTTGGGGTGGCTGGAGGCGTCGGCGCTGGCCTCGCTGGAGCAGGCCGTGCAGCGGCTGCGGCTCGACGTGCGGGAGGTGCAGGCCGCGCCGTTCCTCCTGCCGTTGCGCGATGACGCTTGGGTGGCCGGCGAGTGGGACGGCCATCTGCTGTTGCGCCGCTCGCTGAGCGACGCTGCGGTCCATCCCTTGCCGGAGCAGGGCCTCGCTGAGGTCCCGCAGGAGTTGCGACTGTTCTGGCTGGGCGAGCGACCGGCGTGGGGCTCCGCAGCCCTGGAGCGGGCCGAGGCGCTGGACGAAGCGCTGCGCTGGAGCGGGCCCGCCAGTCCGTGGGGATTGGCGCTGAAAGCGCCGGCGACGAGCGCCGGCAACGGCACCTGGAAGATGCCCCTGGTCTGCGCAGCCCTGGCCTTGCTGGTGTGGGTCGCCGGCCTGAACCTGTACGCCGGGCAACTGGCCGGGCAGGGCCAGTCCTTGCAACGGCAGAGCAGTCAACGCGTGCAGCAGGCCTTCCCGGAACTGCCGGTGGTGCTCGATCCGTTGCGCCAGGCTCGCGAGCGACGCGACGCCTATCTGGCCGGCAAGGCCGATGGCGATGCCGTACCGGGGCTGGCCGCGCTGCTGCATGGCGCCGGCGAGGCGATGCCGTTCCTCGCCGGACGCCTGCAACGACTGGACTACCACGCCGGCGAACTGGACCTGGAGCTGCTGCCGGGACCGCCAGGCGGCGATGCCGCTGCCTGGCAGGGCGAGTTGGGCAAGCACGGGTTGCAGGCCGATGCCTCCGACAAGGGCTGGCAGGTGCGCGCCATGGAAGCGCCGCCAGCGCCGGCCGCTGGCGCGGCAGGCAGTGGCACTGCCGAGGCGGCTGCCGATGAAGATGAATAAGCGCCTGGCGGGCCTACTGAATACCCCGGCGCAGCGCTGGAGTCCCCTGCTGCTGCGGCTGCAGGCCTACTGGCGGCAACTGGCGCCGCGCGAGCGCAAGATTCTCGCCGGCGGTGGCCTGGCGCTATGCCTGGCGCTGACCTGGCAAGTGTTCATCGATCCGCCGCTGGCGCGGATCGAGCATTGGCAAGCCGAGCTGCCGCGCCTGCGTGCGCAGGCCGCGGCGGTGGACGGCGTGTTGCGCGAGGTCGAGGCGTTGCGCGGTCCGACCCTGAGCGGTACGGCGGACGCCGAGGCGATCCGTCGCAGCCTGCGCGATCAGGGACTCGACGGTTTCCAACTGGACGCCCCGCAACCGGGCCAATGGCAACTGGACTTCGCCAGCGTGTCCGGCGAGGCCTTGCTGCGCTGGCTGGCGCGCAGCCCGGCGGCGTTGCGCCTGAGCGTCAGCGAGGCGCAGGTGACGCGTCTCGACGCTCCTTCCGAGGAGCGCTCCGGCTCTTCGAACGAGCTGTCCGGCGGGCTGGTGTCCGCCTCGATCCATTTGCAGTCGACTTCCGCTCCCAAGGATTCCCCATGAGGCAATCAGCTTTCCACCATGCCCGGCGTCGTTGGCCTGTACTGGGCGTGGCGCTGGGCGCGCTACTGGTCGCGGCGTGTAGCGAGACGCCGAAGGTCCCCGGCGTGCCCCCGGCCGACGAGGAAGTCGGTCGGCCGCTGAGCAGTGTCCGCTCCGGTGCGCCGTTGCGCAGCGCCGACGTCCGCGAGCGGCCCCAGGCCGAGCAGGCCCGCCGCGCGCTGAGTGCCGGGCGCGGCGTAGCGCGCTCCGGTGCCGTGGCTCCGGTCTCAGCGGCAGCGGCCGAACTCGGCGAGCAGCCGGTCAGCCTGAATTTCGTCGATACCGAGGTGGAAGCGGTGGTGCGCGCGCTGTCGCGCGCCACCGGCCGGCAGTTCCTGGTCGACCCGCGGGTGAAGGGCAAGCTGACCCTGGTTTCCGAAGGCCAGGTGCCGGCGCGCACCGCCTACCGCATGCTCACCAGCGCCCTGCGCATGCAGGGCTTCAGCGTGGTCGACGTCGACGGGGTCAGCCAGGTGGTGCCGGAGGCCGACGCCAAGCTGCTCGGCGGGCCGGTCTACGGCGCCGACCGGCCGGCGGCCAACGGCATGGTCACGCGGACCTTCCGCCTGCGTTACGAGAACGCGGTGAACCTGATCCCGGTGCTGCGCCCGATCGTCGCGCAGAACAACCCGATCAATGCCTATCCGGGGAACAACACCGTGGTGGTCACCGACTACGCGGAAAACCTCGATCGGGTCGCCGGGATCATCGCCAGCATCGACATCCCCAGCGCCAGCGACACCGACGTGGTGCCGATCCAGAACGGTATCGCGGTGGACATCGCCAGCACCGTCTCCGAACTGCTCGACAGCCAGGGCAGCGGCGGCGCCGAGCAGGGCCAGAAGACCGTGGTGCTCGCCGACCCACGCTCCAACAGCATCGTGATCCGCTCGCCGAGCCCGGAGCGCACGCAATTGGCGCGCGACCTGATCGGCAAGCTGGACAGCGTGCAAAGCAATCCCGGCAACCTCCATGTGGTCTACTTGCGCAACGCCCAGGCGACCCGCCTGGCCCAGGCCCTGCGCGGGCTGATCACCGGCGACAGCGGCGGCGAGGGCAACGAGGGCGACCAGCAGCGCGCGCGCCTGAGCGGCGGCGGCATGCTCGGTGGCGGCAACAGCGGTACTGGTAGCCAGGCCCTGGGGAGCAGCGGCAATACCACGGGCAGCGGTTCCAGCGGGTTGGGCGGCAGCAACCGCAGCGGCGGCGCCTATGGTGCGATGGGCAGCGGCCAGGGCGGCGCCGGACCCGGTGCGATGGGCGAGGAGAACTCGGCGTTCTCCGCCGGCGGGGTCACCGTACAGGCCGACGCCACCACCAACACCCTGCTGATTTCCGCACCCGAGCCGTTGTACCGCAACCTCCGCGAAGTCATCGACCTGCTCGACCAGCGCCGCGCCCAGGTGGTGATCGAAAGCCTGATCGTCGAGGTCAGCGAAGACGACTCCAGCGAGTTCGGCATCCAGTGGCAGGCCGGCAACCTCGGCGGCAACGGCGTGTTCGGCGGGGTCAACTTCGGCCAGTCGGCGCTGAACACGGCCGGCAAGAACACCATCGACGTGTTGCCCAAGGGGCTCAACATCGGCCTGGTGGATGGCACCGTGGACATCCCCGGGATCGGCAAGATCCTCGACCTCAAGGTGCTCGCCCGGGCGCTGAAGAGCCGCGGCGGCACCAACGTCCTGTCGACCCCGAACCTGCTGACCCTGGACAACGAGTCGGCGAGCATCATGGTCGGCCAGACCATACCCTTCGTCAGCGGCCAGTACGTCACCGACGGCGGCGGTACCAGCAACAACCCGTTCCAGACCATCCAGCGCGAGGACGTCGGCCTGAAGCTGAACATCCGTCCGCAGATCTCCGAGGGCGGCACGGTCAAGCTCGACGTCTACCAGGAGGTCAGCAGCGTCGACGAGCGCGCCAGCACCGCCGCCGGGGTGGTCACCAACAAGCGCGCGATCGATACCAGCATCCTCCTCGACGACGGCCAGATCATGGTCCTCGGCGGCCTGTTGCAGGACAACGTGCAGGACAACACCGACGGCGTTCCCGGACTCTCCAGCCTCCCCGGCGTCGGCTCGCTGTTCCGCTACCAGAAGCGCTCGCGGACCAAGACCAACCTGATGGTCTTCCTGCGTCCCTACATCGTCCGCGACGCCGCCGCCGGGCGCAGCATCACCCTCAACCGCTACGACTTCATCCGCCGCGCCCAGCAGCGCGTGCAGCCGCGCCACGACTGGAGCGTCGGCGACATGCAGGCTCCGGTGCTGCCGCCGGCGCAGCAGGGCATCCCGCAGGCCGCCTACGACTTACGCCCGAGCCCGCGGCCGCTGCGCGCGGTACCGCTGGGCGAGGCGGCGCCGCTATGAGCCTGCTGCCCTACGCCTGGGCCAAGGCGCAGCGCGCCTTGCTGCGGCCGGGCGAGCATGGCGCGACCCTGCTGGTCAGCCCGCGCACGCCCGGCTGGGCGATCAGCGAGGTGCGCCAGCGGCATGAGTTGGCCAGCCTGGAGAGCGTCCGCGACGACGAACTCGACACCCTGCTGGCCAGCGCCTACTCCGATACCGGCAGCGCCGCGGCGGTGGTCGGCGCGGCGGAGAGCGAGGTCGACCTCGACCGCCTGATGGACGATATCCCCGAGGTCACTGACCTGCTCGACACCCAGGATGGCGCGCCAGTGATCCGCATGATCAACGCGCTGCTGACCCAGGCGGCGCGCGATGAGGCCAGCGACATCCACATCGAGCCCTTCGAGACCCATTCGGTGGTGCGCTACCGCGTCGACGGCGCCCTGCGCGACGTGGTCGCGCCGCGCAAGGCGCTGCACGCGGCGCTGGTGTCGCGGATCAAGATCATGGCGCAGCTGGATATCGCCGAGAAACGCCTGCCCCAGGATGGCCGCATCGCCTTGCGGGTAGCCGGGCGGCCGATCGACATTCGCGTCTCCACCGTGCCCACCGGCCACGGCGAACGGGTGGTGATGCGCCTGCTGGACAAGCAGGCCGGGCGCCTGAGGCTGGAGACCCTGGGCATGGCCCCGGGCGTGCTGGCGCCGCTGGACAACCTGATCCGCCAGCCGCACGGCATCGTGCTGGTCACCGGGCCCACCGGCAGCGGCAAGACCACCACCCTCTACGCCGCCCTGGCGCGGCTCGACGCCAGCACCAGCAACATCCTCACCGTCGAGGACCCGGTGGAGTACGATCTGCCGGGGATCAGCCAGATCCAGGTCAACGCGCGCATCGACATGACCTTCGCCGTAGCCCTGCGGGCGATCCTCCGGCAGGACCCGGACATCATCATGATCGGCGAGATCCGCGACCTGGAGACCGCGCAGATCGCCGTGCAGGCCTCGCTCACCGGACACCTGGTGCTGGCCACGCTGCACACCAACGACGCGGTGTCGGCAGTGACGCGGCTGGTGGACATGGGCGTCGAGCCGTTCCTGCTCGCCTCGTCGATGCTTGGCGTACTCGCCCAGCGCCTGGTGCGGCGCCTGTGCACGCATTGCCGGGTCGAAGAGGACGGCGGCTGGCGCGCGGTCGGCTGCCCGGCCTGCAACCAGACCGGCTACAGCGGGCGCACCGGCATCCACGAGCTGTTCGTGATCGACGACGAGATCCGCCGCCTGGTTCACCAGGGCCGCGCCGAGCAGGATCTCCGCGAAGCCGCCCGCGCCGCCGGCATGCGCAGCATGCGCGAGGACGGCGAGCGCTGGATCGCCAGCGGCTCCACCACCCTGGAGGAAATCCTCCGCGTGACCCGGGACGCCTGATGCAGACCTTCCGCTACGAAGCCGCCGACGCCCAGGGCCGGATCGAGACCGGCACCCTGGAGGCGGACAGCCAGCGTGGCGCCCTTGGCCAACTGCGCGCCCGCGGCCTGACCCCGCTGGAGGTCCGCGAACAGGCTGGCGGCGGGACCGGGCAAGGGGCGGGAGCGCTGTTCGCCCCGCGCCTGTCCGACGGCGACCTGGCCTGGGCCACCCGCCAACTGGCCAGCCTGCTGGCCGCCAGCCTGCCGCTGGAGGCGGCGCTGAGCGCCACCCTCGACCAGGCCGAGCGCAAGCACATCGCCCAGACCCTGAGCGCCGTGCGCAGCGACGTGCGCGGCGGCATGCGCCTGGCCGACGCCCTTGCCGCACGGCCGCGGGACTTCCCGGAAATCTACCGGGCGCTGGTGGCTGCGGGCGAGGAGTCCGGCGACCTGGCCCAGGTGATGGAGCGCCTGGCCGACTACATCGAGGAACGCAACGCCCTGCGCGGCAAGATCCTCACCGCGTTCATCTACCCGGCGGTGGTCGGCGTGGTCTCCATCGGCATCGTCATCTTCCTCCTCGGCTACGTGGTGCCGCAGGTGGTCAGCGCCTTCTCCCAGGCGCGCCAGGACCTGCCAGCGCTGACCCGGGCGATGCTCCAGGCCAGCGACTTCGTGCGCGCCTGGGGCTGGCTCTGCGCCGGCGCCATCGGTGGCGCTTACTGGGGCTGGCGCTTGTACCTGCGCGACCCGCAGGCGCGGCTCGGCTGGCACCGGCGAGTGCTGCGCCTGCCTCTGCTCGGACGCTTCGTGCTCGGGGTGAATACCGCGCGCTTCGCCTCCACCCTGGCGATCCTCGGCAGCGCCGGCGTACCGCTGCTGCGCGCGCTCGATGCGGCGCGCCAGACGCTGGCCAACGACTGCCTCGCGCAGGCGGTGGAGGAGGCCACCGCGCAGGTTCGCGAAGGTGTCTCGCTGGCCTCGGCGCTGCGCACGCGGCAGGTATTCCCGCCGATCCTCACCCACCTGATCGCCAGCGGCGAGAAGACCGGCGCGCTGCCGCCGATGCTCGACCGCGCGGCGCAGACCCTGTCGCGCGACATCGAGCGCCGCGCCATGGGCATGACCGCGCTGCTCGAGCCGCTGATGATCGTGGTCATGGGCGGGGTGGTGCTGACCATCGTGATGGCGGTGCTGATGCCGATCATCGAGATGAACCAGCTGGTCCAGTAGTCCGTGCCTGAACAAGCCCTTCCCGTGCGGGGCGGTTAACCGCTCGCGGCTATCCGCCGTGGGGATGGGGCGTCTCAGCAGTCTTCCGAAGAGAGGTATCGGCGGATAACGCCGCTGGCGTAATCCGCCCTACGGGAGGGGCTTGTGCAAGCCGGCCTTCCTCTCGCTGTCATCAACCCGTGTGGCCCCTCGCCAGGGCTCGGGTGCATGTTTCAGCGAGGTTGCCCCGAGGGCGCGCCATGGCCGTCGCGGGCTGGCCGCCGGGAGGCGCTCGCGGAACCTCGCAGGTCCCGCGAAAAGGCCCGGCGCAGAGCCTGCGAACACCCGAGGAAAGGCTGCGAAAACAATTCGATGCTCCCGAGATTTTTTCCCCGATCTGTCACCGGAACTTGCGAGTTTTATCCCCAGCGGCCCCTTCGACCGGCTAGGGATGCAAAGCCCGGCAAGCACGGCGCCGCCTCATGCAAGACGACTTCCTCAACGTACCAACACCACGATGAAAGGAGATTCTTCATGTACAAGCGCTCTCTGATCGCTGCCTCGCTGAGCGTGGCCGCCCTCGTATCCGCCCAAGCCATGGCCGACATCAACGGCGGTGGCGCCACCCTGCCGCAACAGCTGTACCAGGAGCCCGGCGTCCTGACCGCCGGCTTTGCCGCCTACATCGGCGTAGGCAGTGGCAACGGCAAGGCGGCCTTCCTGAACAACGACTACACCAAGTTCGTCGCCGGCACCACCAACAAGAACGTGCATTGGGCTGGTAGCGACTCCAAACTGAGCAAGACCAACGAAACCAACCCCTATCTGAGCGCCCATGGCTCCGCCTGGGGTCCGCTGATCCAGGTGCCGTCGGTAGCCACTTCTGTCGCTCTGCCGTTCAACAAGTCAGGTAGCAACGCCGTCAACTTCGCAGACGTGAACACCCTTTGCGGTGTCTTCTCCGGCCGTCTGACCGATTGGAGTCAGATTCCTGGCTCGGGCCGTAGCGGCGCCATCACAGTGGTCTACCGTTCCGAGAGCAGCGGCACCACCGAACTGTTCACCCGCTTCCTCAACGCCTCCTGCTCCAGCACCCTCGAAGGTGGCACCTTCGCCATCACCACCAGCTTCGGTAGCAGCTTCTCCGGCGGCCTGCCGGCTGGCGCCGTATCGGCCCAGGGCAGCCAGGCCGTGATGAATGCGCTCAACGCCGCCCAAGGCCGCATCACCTACATGAGCCCGGACTTCGCCGCGCCGACCCTGGCCGGTCTCGACGACGCCACCAAGGTCGCCCAGGTTCGCGGCGTATCCCCGGCGCCGGCCAACGTTTCGGCGGCCATCGGCGCCGTTACTCCGCCGACTACTGCCCAGCGTTCCGATCCGAACAACTGGGTACCGGTCTTCGCTGCCACCGCCAACCCCAACGACCCGAGCGTGCGTCCGTATCCGACCAGCGGCTACCCGATCCTCGGCTTCACCAACCTGATCTTCAGCCAGTGCTACGCCAACGCCACCCAGACCCAGCAGGTGCGCGACTTCTTCACCCGTCACTACGGCGCCACCGCCAACAACGACACCGCGATCACCAACCATCGCTTCGTGCCGCTGCCGGCTTCCTGGAAGCTTGCCGTACGCCAGTCGTTCCTGACCTCCACCAACAACTTGTACATCGGCCATTCCAACGTCTGCAACGGCATCGGCCGTCCGCTCTAAGACGCTCCAGCCCACGGGCGATAGCGGAGACCGGCGGTGCGCAAGCACTGCCGGTTTCTTTTTTTCCGGCGCTTAGCCGCTTTCCATGAACTTTCCGTGACAAGACTTCGGCCCGCCCTGTTGCGGGCTGTCTTTCTATCAGGAATGCGCGTTGGCAAGCCGACGCGTCGAGTTGAACACGCCCAAGGAATCTCGCGTCATGCCGTCTCGTCCGTTCGTGCCGTCGTCCCCCGTCACCGTTTCGCTCGATGGCGGCTTGCCGCGGCTGAAACCGCTGGCGCAGATCATCGCCTTGCTCATGGTTGCAGGTGGCGCCCAGGCTTCCCAGCCGTTCAGCGCCGCCTGGTTCGCCGCCAAGGGAGCCCAGCAGAGCGCCGGGGCGGCGCGTCCGGGCGCGCAGTTGCCGGGCATGACGCCACCGCCGCTGGCCCAGCAGCAGAAGGTCAACCAGCAGTTGCAGCGTTCGCTGCAAAACCTCAACAACACCGTGGCGGCCATCGCCGCGCAGCAGGCCGCCCAGGCGGCGGGACGCCAGGCTGCGCTGGCGGCGCCGACGGACATCCCGGACGGCCTGGGCGAGGGCGGCCTGAAAGTGGACGCTTCCCTGCCTTTCGAGCAGGCCTGGCAGAACGCCAAGGCGCCAGTGCAGTCGCAGGCCGACGGGCGTACCACGGTGACGGTAGAGCAGACCGCGGATCGGGCGATCCTCAACTGGGAAACCTTCAACATCGGCCGGCAGACCACCCTGCAGTTCGACCAGCAGAGCAACTGGGCGGTGCTCAACCGGGTCAACGACCCGAGCGCCCGGCCGAGCCAGATCCAGGGCCAGATCAAGGCCGACGGCACGGTGATGGTGGCCAACCGCAACGGTGTGGTGTTCAGCGGCAGCAGCCAGGTCAACGTACGCAACCTGGTGGCTGCCGCCGCCAGCATCAGCGACAGCCAGTTCCGCGAACGCGGCCTGTATTTCGACGCCAACGGCAGCCAGCCGAGCTTCACCGACGCCGCCGGCGCGGTGCGGGTGGAGCAGGGCTCCTTGCTGCAGACCGCCAATCCGGCCAGCTCCACCGCGGCGGGCGGCTACGTGCTGTTGCTCGGCAGCGAGGTGGAGAACGCCGGGCAGATCGTCACGCCCAAGGGCCAGGCCACCCTGGCGGCGGGCGACAGCTTCTACATTCGCCGTGGCGTCGGCACCGATGGCAACCTGCGCTCTACCACCCGCGGCAATGAAGTGGCCACCTCCCTGGCCGCTGACAGCGCCGCCGGCCGGGTGGTCAACCAGGGGCTGATCCAGGCCGCCACCGGCGACATCACCCTGACCGGGCGCCAGGTCCGCCAGGAGGGCGTCGCCCTGTCCAGTAGCTCAACCGACGTGCGCGGCACCATCCACCTGCTCAACTCGGCCAGCGACGCCAGGGGCAGCGTGGTCCTGGGCGAGGGCAGCACCACCGCGGTGCTGGTCGATGCCAGCGGCGCCGGCGCCCTCGACAGCCAGCGCGATGCCGCCCAGCAGGCGCTGGATGGCACCACGCCGACCAACAACGTGATCGGTCGTTTCGACAACCTCAGCCGGGTCGCCGATCGCAGCGAGCAGTCGCGGGTCGAGATCGTCAGCGGCGGTAGCGTGGATTTCCAGGGCGGCTCGCTGACCCTGGCCAGCGGCGGCCAGGTGGCGGTCAGCGCGGCGGGCCGGAGCCTGCTGCGCGACGGCGCGCAGGTGGACGTCGCCGGCGCCGTCGGGGTGAAGGTGGCGATGGAAAGCAACAACATCCAGATCAATGTCCAGGGCAACGAGCAGCGCGACGCGCCGGTCAACCGCGACGGCGGCGGACTGGCCAGCAATGATGTCTGGGTCGATGCCCGCGAACTGGTCCTGGTTCCGGCCGGCACCAACGGCTACGCCACCGATCGCTGGTATACCGGCGGCGGCCTGCTGGAACTGGGTGGCTACCTTGGCACGCGCAACCATTCGGCCGGCGAGTGGATGGCCCAGGGCGGCACCCTGACCTTCACCGGCGGCGAACTGGTGAGCCAGCCCGGCTCGACGGTCAACCTCTCCGGCGGGACCCTCGATGTGCAGGGCGGCCTGATCCGGCAGACCTGGCTCAAGGGCAGCGACGGACGTCTCTACGAAATCTCCCGCGCCCCCGGCGACCTGCTCTACGAGGGCATCTACCGCGGCTATGAGGACAGCAGCCC
The DNA here is from genome assembly GCF_001836405.1 of Pseudomonas sp. HMSC057H01. NCBI lineage: Bacteria > Pseudomonadati > Pseudomonadota > Gammaproteobacteria > Pseudomonadales > Pseudomonadaceae > Pseudomonas > Pseudomonas sp. HMSC057H01. Next base: position 23,558 of record NZ_KV828375.1, read on the forward strand.
GCGCTGGGGGCAGACGCGCTATTTCTACAATCCGCTGATCGCCCCGCAAAGCCGTTACGAGAGCGGCTACATGGTCGGCCGCGATGCTGGCCGCCTGGTGGTCGGCACCGCTTCGGCGGTGCTCGAGGGCGACCTGCTCGGCAAGGTATTCCAGGGCGAGCGCCAGGTGCGCGCGCCGCAGCCGGGGGCGGATGGCTACCAGCAGGCGCAGAACGCAGTGGCGCGCGGCGCCGAGCTGATCGTGGGCAGCTATACCCCGCGCTACGAAAGTGCCAGCGGCAACGTGCTGTACAACCTTGCGCCGACCCTGCAGCAGGTGCGCCTGGCCGATGGCGGCGAGCCGCTGGCGGCGAACCTGGATCTGGATACCGCGCTGGCCGAGGAACAGCGGGGCGTCCTCCTGCTCGACAGCGAACGGCTGTCGGGTTTCGAGTTGGGGGCGCTGCGCGTGGCCGCCCGTGAGCGGATCGCGGTGGACAATGCCCTGCAGGTCGGCGATGGCGGCGAGATCGTCCTGTACGCGCCCGAGGTCGAGGTGAACGCCGACCTCACGGCGCGCGCCGGCAGTTTGCGCCTGGGCAACGTGCTGGAGCAGGTGGAGGTGGCCCGTGGCGAGCGGATCGATACCTATCTCACCCCCGCCGCCGGCCAACGTGCCGCCCTGACCCTGGGCGATGGCGTGACGCTGGATGCGCGTGGCCTCTGGAGCAACCAGATGCAGGGCGGCGTGGATGCCGACCGAGCTTATCTCGACGGCGGGCGGATTTCCCTGCGTAGCAGCGGCGACCTGTCGCTGGGCGATGGCAGCCGGATCGACGTGTCGTCCGGGGCCGCGCTGCTCGCCGATGGCAAACAGGTGGGCGGCAAGGGCGGCGACCTGACGCTGTCGGCCAACACCGGCTCGGCGGCAGGTGACGGCCGCCTGCAACTGGGCGGTGAACTGGCCGGCCATGGCGTCGCCGGCGCCGGCACCCTGAGCGTCCAGGCGCCGCGGGTGAGCATTGGCGCGGCGGCGCAGGACGGCACCCTGGCGTTGGCCGCCGGGTTCTTCGACAAGGGCTTCGCCAGTTATCAGGTGATCGGCGAGCAGGGACTGGAAGTGGCGGAAGGCGCACAGGTGAAGGTGCTGCGTCCGCTGTACCGTTTCCGCGACGACGCCATCAGCGTCGCCAGCGGCGCCGACCCGCTGCTCGCGCTGGAGCCTTGGCTGACGCCGCTATACGAGGAGCGGCCGGCCGACGGCGAACTGCGCCAGCGTCCCGGCGCCAGCCTGTTCCTGCAGGCCGGCAGCCGCCAGAGTGGTGCCGGGCAGGTGGCCGACAGCGTCCTCGACATCGGTCATGGCAGCCTGCTGGAGGTCGATCCCGGCCAGCGCATCGAGCTGCGCAGCGTCGGCCAGTTGAACGTCGATGGTCGCCTGAACGCCTGGGGCGGCTCGATCGAACTGGGCAGCGTGGCGTTGCCCGATCCGGTGCGCGACCAGGTCGAGAGCGTCGGCCACCAGCGCGCCATCCGCGTTGGCGAGGAGGGTGTGCTCGATGTCGCCGCACGCGCTGCGACCGCGCTGGACTTCCAGGGGCGGCGCTACGGCCAGGTGGTCGATGGTGGCAGCATCGTCATCGGCGGCACGGTCGAACATGCCAGCGGCAAGGCCGATGCCGCCGAACTGTTCATCGACCTGCTTCCGGGAAGCCTGCTGGATGCCTCCGGCACCCAGGCGCTTCTGGACGTGCCCGGAGTCGGCCAGACCCGGGTCAGCAGCGCCGGCGGCAGTATCTCCCTGGCGTCGGCCAATGGCTTGTACCTGGATGGCGACCTGCGCGCCTTCGCCGGCGGGGAAGGTGCCGCCGCCGGCAGCCTGACGCTGGCGCTGGCCACGCCGAACTACCTGACCAGCCTGGCGACCGACCAGGTGCTGCGCCCGCGCGAGCTGATCGTCGGCCAGCAGCGCGAAGCCGCCGGGGAAGGGCGAGACTATGCCTATGGCCATGGCCGCCTGGCGGCGAGCCAGGTACAGGATGGCGGGTTCGGTGACCTGACCCTGTTCAGCGACGGCCTGCTGAGTTTCGCCGGCGATCTGGAGCTGTCCCTGGCGCAACGTTTGCGCCTCTACAGCGGGGCATTGGGGCTTGGCGAAGGCGCCGCCGGCGATAGCCGGGTCAGGTTGTCGGCACCGTCCCTGCTGTTGGCGGGAGCATTCGTCAACGAAGCGGCGGAGAACAACGAAACCCAGCCGCTGTCGACCGGCCTGTTCGAGGTTTCCAGGCAACCTAGCGAGGCGCTCTTCGAAGCCAGCGCGCAGGTGCTGGATATCCGCGACAGCCTGGTCTTCGGCTCGCGTGGCAGTTTCCGCGACGCCAGTGGCGGGACGCAGACGATTGACCGGCGTGGCTTCGACCGGGTCGAGCTGTCCAGCACGGGCGACATGCGTTTGCTGGCGGGGAACGCGACGCCCGTAGAGCGCATCAACACCCAGGTGCTCAGTGGCGGCGATCTGCTCATCCGCGCTGCGCAGCTCTATCCGGGCACCGGGGCGGGCGCGCGGATTCTCGCCGGCTACGGCTACCAGGCCGATGGCGCCGCTGCGGCGTTCGACCCGGCGCGCAGCTTGCGTATCGAGCGCAGCGACGCGACGACGCCAGAGCAGCCCCTGGCGGTCTTCGGTCGCTTGTCGCTGGGGGCGGCGAGCGTCGTTCAGGGCGGCGTCGTGCGCGCTCCGTTGGGCTATCTGGAAATCGGCCAGAACGCCGACAAGGTCGAGTTGTTGTCTGGCAGCCTGACCTCGGTCAGCGGCGCCGGCCTGACCTTGCCCTACGGCGGCACGGTAGACGGCCAGGTCTGGCGCTATGCCGGGGAGGAAATCGCCCTGACCGGCGTCGGCGGTAGCTTCAACGAGAGGGGGATAATGGATACCGGGGTCGACCTGGGTGGCCGCTCCGTACGGGTGGCGTCCGGAGCGACGCTGGATCTTTCCGGCGGCGGCGAACTGCTCGGCGCCGGTTTCGTTTCCGGCCGCGGTGGCTCCACCGATGCGCGCTACAACCCGCTGGTGCGTTTCGACGAGGAGGGCCGCTTCGACCTGCCGGGACTGGCCGACAATCCGATCTACGCCATCGTGCCCGGCGTTCAGCGCATCGCGCCGGTGGCCGCCGAAGGCGGCGCCGTCGACCCGCTGGTCGGCCAGCAGATCAGCATCGGTAGCGGCGTGCCCGGCCTGTCGGCGGGAACCTATACCCTGTTGCCGTCGACCTACGCCCTGCTGCCCGGCGCGTACCGGGTCGAACTCAACGGCCAGGCCGGGCTGGGACGGGCAGCGCCCACCCAGCTCATGCGCAGCGGCTCCTGGTCGCTGGCCGGGCAGTTGTCCCTCGCCGGCACCGGGGTGCGCGACGAACTGTTCCGCCAGGTGCTGCTGACCCCGGCGGATGTGCTGCGGCGCCATTCGCAGTACAACGAAACGAGTTACAGCGACTTCGCCATGGCCGATGCTGCTCGCCGTGGCATCCCGCGGCCGATGCTGCCGGTGGATGCGCGCAGCCTGCGCCTTGACCTGCTCGCCGGTGGCGGTGCCGATGCGCTGGCGTTCGACGGCACCGGGCTGTTCCAGGCCGCCAAAGGCGGCTATGGCGGTAGTCTGGTGGTATTGGGCAACGACCAGCGGATCGAGATCGTCGGCGCCGGCGCGCAGGCCAGCGAGGGGTTCCAGGGCGTGACGCTGCGGGCCGACGATCTCAACGCCTTCGGTGCGGCGCGCATGGTGATCGGCTCGACGCCAGCGGTGCTCTACGGGCAAGGCGGCAATTACGTCACCTTCGACATCACCGATGGCGCGCAAAGCATCGTCCTGCGCAATGGCGCCGAACTGGCCGCACCCGAGGTGTTCCTCCTGGCGAATCGGCCGGGGGAGGCGATCAGCCTTGAACAAGGTGCCGCCATTGTCACCCTAGGGCGGGGGGCTGCTGCCTACGATGCACGGGATGGCTTCCTGTATGCGTCGGGAGGGCGTTCCATGCTCGCCCTGTCGAACGGCGTGCTGAACGTCTTGCCACCGGAAGCCGGAACGCCGGACAGTGGTCCCGGCGACATCCTGCTTGGCGTTCCCGCTGCCGATGGTGTGGCCGGCGAAACCCGGCTGTATTCCGAGGGCAGTCTGGTCGCGGCCACCGACAAGCGCTTCGTGCTCGACGGCAGCGTGCGTTACGGCACCCGCAACCTGACCCTGGCGGCGGGCGGCTTCAATGTCGGCGAGCAGGCGCTGCTGGCCGAACTGGCCGAGCGCGGTGTGCTGCCGACCGGGTTGGCGCTCGACCAGCAAGTGCTCGACCGCCTGCTGCAGGGTGATGCGTCGGAGGGCGCGCCGCCCCTGGAGACGCTGGTGCTGAACGCCCGCGACGCGTTCAACTTCTACGGCGACGTCAGCCTCGATTCCTACGATCCGAGCAGCGGTCGCTCCCGCTTGTCGCGCCTGGTGCTGGGCACCCCGGCGATCTATGGCTACGGCGACAGCGACAGCGTCGCCTCGATCCGCACCTCCAACCTGATCTGGAACGGCGCGCAGACGCCGGCCGCCGGGGTCATCACCGGCGGCGCCGGCAGTGGCCAGGGCACGCTGGACATCCGCAGCGAACGCCTGGAGTTCGGCTACGGTCCCTTCAGCCAGCCCAGCGCCATCGACAGTTACCAGCGCCTGGCGCTGGGCTTCGCCACGGTCAACCTGGCGGCCAGCGAGCGGATCACCGCCAACCACAAGGGTAGCCTCGCGGTCTACCAGAGCCAGGGCGAGTATCGGGCTGGTAGCGGCTACGCATACAGCGGCGGCGATCTCAACCTGATCACACCCTTGCTCACCGGCGAGGCCGGCTCGCGCAACAGCCTGCTGGCGGGCGGTGCGTTGCGGGTCAGCGCGGGGGGCGGCGGCGCGGCATCCACCCCGGTCGAACTGGCCAACGGCGCACTGGGCGCCGAACTGGCCCTGGAGGGCGCCAGCCTCCTGCTGGACACCCGCGTCGGCCTGCCCAGCGGCAAGTTGAGCCTGACCGCGCAGGAGGACCTGGAACTGGGCGCCGGCGCCCAGCTCGACCTGGCCGGGCGCGCGCTGCGTTTCGACGACGTGATCCGCTACAGCTGGGGTGGCGAAGTCAACCTGCTGAGCCACGGCGGCAATATCCGCCAGGCCGGCGCTTCGCGCATCGACCTGTCGGCGAGCAACAACCAGGCCGGTAGCCTGACGGCGGTGGCGCTGGACAGCGCGGCCGGCGTGGTCGACCTACAAGGGCAGATCCTGGCGGCGAGCAGCGGCGAATACGACGCTGGCGGCACCCTGGTGCCATACGCCGCGGGCAGCGTCGAGATCCGTGCCCAGCGGCTGGGCGAGGACGGTACGCCAGACAGCCGGTTCGCCGCTCTCAACCAGCGCCTGAATGCCGGTCAGGTGTTCGGTGCGCGCAGTTTCCAGATCAAGCAGGGCGACCTGAACATCGGCAACGACGTCAGGGCCTCGACGATCGAGGTGTCGCTGGATGGTGGCCATCTGAGCGTGAACGGCGTGCTTGACGCCAGCGGCGAGCAGGTCGGCAGTATCCGCCTGGCCGCCAAGCAGGGCCTGAGCATCGGTGGCGAGGCGCTGCTCGATGCCCATGGGCGGCGGCTGCGGGTGGACAGCTACGGCAAGATCATCGATTCGCCGAACCGCGCGCTGATCGAGCTGAACGCCGGAGACGGGCTGCTCAGCCTCGGCGCCGGTGCCCGTATCGACCTGCGCCACGGCACCGAGGCGGCAGCGGGAAGCGCGCCCGGGCAGAACGACGGCGTCGCCCGCGGCACCCTCGACCTGTACGCGCCGCGTCTGGGCGGGGCGACGGCGGGCGATATCGCCATCGACGCCGGTGCGCCGCTGCAGATCCTTGGTGCCCGCGCCATCACCCTCAGTGCCGTGCAGCGCTACGACGACGCGCCGGTCGCCGCTCTGCCGGCGAGCAACGGCCGGCCGTACCAGGAGATCACCCAGGCCTACCTGGATGGCAAGCACCAGCAGAGCGAACTGTTCATGCAGGCGGCGTTGGCCAATAGCGCCCTGCTCGACGGCAAGCTGGCTGGATTGAACAATGCCACCTACGCGGAAGCTTTCCACCTGCGCCCCGGGCTGGAGATCGTCAGCGCCACGGCCGATGGCGACCTGGTGGTGCAGGGCGACCTGGACCTGTCGGGCCATCGCTACGCCAGTCTCAACCCGCGGACGGCGAAAACCTCGGTATACGGCTCCGGCGAGGCCGGTTCGCTGGCGATCCGCGCCGGCGGCGACCTGAACATTTACGGCAGCGTCACCGACGGTTTCGCCCCGCCGCCGGAAACCGACGACGATCAGGGCTGGTTGCTGCTAGCCGGCCAGGATCACCTGGGCGGCGATCGGGTGGTGCCGACGGCTGGCGTGCGGCTGGACGACGACAGCTTCTTCCCGGCCGGCAAGACGCTCAACTTCGAACTGCCGATCAAGGCCATGACCCTGGCCGCCGGTACCCGGCTGCCGGTCGAGGCGGTGCTCAGCCAGCCACTGCAACTGCCGGCGGGAACGGTGCTCGAGGGAGCGTTGCTGGATGCCGCCGGCAACCTGCTCCGGCCGGCCGGCAGCCTGCTTGGCGAGGCTCTGGACCTGCCCGCCGGCACCCGCCTCGGCGCCGGCAGCCGTCTGCCGCTGGCGACGCCCGTGACGGGGATGACCTGGCCGGGCGGCGTGCCGCTGCCCGGCCGCGCCACGCTGGCCAACGACGAAGTCGACGGCGTGCGCCTGGCCGGTGGACTGGCCTTGCGCGCCGGGGCCTTTTTGCCGGCTGGCAGCGATATCCGCCTGCCCGATGGCGCCGCGTCGGTGGACGTACGCCCGGCCGGTGCGGTTTCGCACAATTGGGCCATCGCGCCGATGCTGGCGGCCGGTTCGCAGTCCTGGAGCGTGCGCCTGGTGGCTGGCGCCGATCTGCAGGCGGCCGATCCGCGGCTGACCGATCCGCGTTCCAGCGGGCAGATGCGCCTCGCCGATACGCACTACGGCATGCGGCGCATACCGGCGGCGGGTGGTGGGCTGGTATGGACCCAGGAAGGGGTGGATAACTGGGGCGATCCTAGCCTCAAGCCCGGTGATCCACTGGACCCGGAGGCTTTGGGCTACCCGACCATCTGCGACGATTTCCCGACCTGGTGCGCCGCGAGTTCGGGCGGCATGGTGTGGACCGAGGAAGGGGTGGCAGGATGGGGCGACCCCGGCATCAAGCCGGGCGACCCACTGGACCCGGAGGCCTTGGGCTACCCGACCATCTGTGACGATTTCCCGACCTGGTGCGCTGCGTCCAGCGACGACTATGCGCTGGAAGCCGAACCCTACGCTTCGCGCTTCAGCGTGCTGCGCACCGGCACTGGCGATCTCGACCTGTTCGCCGCCGGCAACCTGCGTATGGATTCGCCATTCGGAGTCTACACCGCCGGTACCGCGAGCGCGGTCGATTCCAGCTACAACCTGGCGCGTGCCAGGGACGGCGGCAGCGTTCTGCGCGATCCGGCGCTGGGCGGTTACGAGCAATGGGTGGACGGCGGCGAACAGAGCCTCTACAGCGCCTGGTACCCGACCCTGGGCGGCAACCTGACGCTGGCGGTCGGTGGCGATCTGCGCGGCGATGTGCTGGGTCGGTTGTCCGGCGCCGTACCCAACGCCGGCTACGACTCGGCGGCCGTCGGCAACTGGCTCTGGCGCCAGGGCAGCGGTTCGACCGCCGGTACGGCCGACCGCACCGCCTGGTGGATCAATTTCGGCACCTATGCGCGCCAGCCGGGCGGCGATGGAGCGGCTGCCGCCACGCAGCAGGTGGGCTTCACCGGCATCGGCACCCTGGGCGGTGGCGATCTGAGCCTGAAGGTCGCGGGCGATGCGGGCGTCATCGAGGCGCGCACGTCCAGCGTTCCGCAGGAAACGTCGCAGCGCAGCCAGGGGCTGGTGCTGGCGGTGGGCGGTAGCGGCCGGGTAGGCGCCGATGGCCAACTGACCCTGAGCGGCGGCGGAGACATGGACGTACGTATCGGCGGTGCGCTCAACCCGTTGACGCCCTTCGATCAGGGCAGTTCACTGTACGGCGCGATGGTCAACCTGCGCGGCAATGCTCAGGTCCGGGCGACGAGCCTGGGTGGTATCGATCTGATCTATGGTCGTCTGGATAGCGATCAGGTTCCGGGCGAACGGCGCGCCTACGATCCCTTCGTCTCGACCCTCGGCCTGGCCAACGGCGGGCCGACGCTGGTGCCGGGCGACGCCACCTTCAGCCTGAACAGCCTGGGTGACCTGGTGCTGCAAGGGGTGGTCGATCCCGGGCGGACGCCGTTGATGAACGGCACCCCCTATACCAGCGCCAGCGGTGTCGAGGGTTACGGCCTGAGCGGTTTCTCGTTGTGGACCGAACGCACGGCGATCGACCTGACATCGGCGGGAGGCAACCTGACCCCGGTTTCCCAAGGCAGGACGGAACAGGACACCGATTCCGCGCTGGTCTATCCGGCGAAGCTGTCGGCCGTGGCGCTGACCGGCAGCCTCTATTATGGCAACGCGACACTCCGCGAAAACGCTCGCAGCGACAGGACCGCGCTGGTCCTGGCGCCGTCGAGTCAGGGCCGTCTCGACCTGCTGGCCGGCGACTCCATCTACGCCGGCGGCTACAGCATCAGCCGTTCCGGCGCCAGCACCGGCAGCCTGGCCACGCCGCTGAATCCGAGCTACCAGGGCTATACCGGGATCACGCGGCAGGTCGACAACCTGTCCAGCGACGGCAGCCGCGCCGACACGAACCACTTCCCGTTGTTCGCCTTCGGCGCCAACAGCGTCTCCGGCGAATGGGGGGCGGCGCTGGAACCGTCGCGCTTCTACGCCCTTGCGGGTGATCTGGTCGGTGTCGACAGTGGCCGGCTGCTGCGCTACACCGGGACCAGCGATGTGCGTTTCGGCCAGTTGCGTTACGAGGGGCATGGTGCGGTGCGCATGATCGCCGGCCGTGACATCGTCAGCAGCGGCACCGGGTTGGGCTCCGAGCGGACCGCGAGCGACAACATGGGGGTCTACGCCAGCAGCGGCAATCTGTTCGTCAATACCTCGGCTACCGACGTGTCGCTGGTGCAGGCGGGGCGCGACATCCTCTACGGCAACTTCAACGTCGCGGGACCGGGCAGCCTGGAGATCAGCGCCGGACGCAACCTGCTGATGAACGACGAGGTGGCGGTCACCAGCCTGGGGGCGGTCGCCGCGGGCGACACGCGCTCCGGCGCCAGCATCGTCCTGCAGGCGGGCGCCAGCCAGGCGGACTACTCCGGCTTCCTCCGGCGTTACCTGGAGCTCGACAACCTGGCGCAGGCAGGAACGCCCCTGGCGGAACAGCCCGGCAAGGTGGTACGGACCTACGAAAACGAATTGATCGAATGGTTGAGCGGGCGTTATGGCTTCAGCGGCGACGCCCAGCAGGCGCGGGAGTTCCTCGCCGGCCTCTCGGCGGAGCAGCAGCGGATCTTCGCCCGCGAGGTGTACTTCGCCGAGCTCAAGGCCGGCGGCCGCGAGTACAACGAGGTCGGCGGAGTGCGCCAGGGCAGCTACCTGCGCGGGCGCAACGCGATCGCCGCGCTGTTCCCCGAGCGCGATCCGGCGGGCAATCCGATCAGCTACGAAGGCGATATCGTCATGTACGGCGGTGCCGGCGTGCACACCAACTTCGGTGGCGACATCCAGTTGCTCACCCCGGGTGGGCAGCAGGTATTCGGTATCGAAGGTGAGGCGCCGCCGTCCACCGCCGGTGTGGTGACCCAGGGCGTTGGCAATATCCGTTCCTACGCCCTGGGCAGCATCCTGCTCGGCCAGAGCCGGGTGATGACCACCTTCGGCGGAGATATCCAGATCTGGTCGGCCGAGGGTGACATCAATGCCGGTCGCGGCAGCAAGACCACCGTGGTGTACACCCCGCCGCGGCGCATCTACGACGCCTGGGGCAACGTCAGCCTGTCGCCGCAGGTGCCCAGCACCGGCGCCGGTATCGCCACCCTCAACCCGATTCCCGAAGTGGCGCCGGGCGACATCGACCTGATCGCCCCGCTCGGCACCATCGATGCCGGCGAGGCGGGCATCCGGGTCTCCGGCAACGTCAACGTGGCGGCGCTGCAGGTGGTCAACGCGGCGAACATCCAGACCCAGGGCCAGTCCAGCGGCATTCCGCTGGTGGCTTCGGTGAATACCGGTGCGTTGACCTCCGCCAGCGCCGCGGCGAGTTCCGCGACCCAGGCGGCGGAGGACGTCAGTCGCCAGCAGCAGGCCGCCGCGCGGCAGCGCATGCCGTCGGTGATCACGGTGCAGGTGCTCGGGTTCGGCAACGAGCGCCTGGAGCCTTCGCGCGACGGCGCCAGTCGTTCGCCGGGCTACAACCCGGACAGCGCCGTGCAGGTGCTCGGCGCCGGAGCCCTCGGCGAACAGGCGCGCAGCCAATTGACCGATGAAGAGCGCGGCAACCTGATCCTGTAAGGCACCGCCGCGGAGGCACGATACCCGCCAGGCCCTCCCCACGGAGGGCCTTTTTTTCGGCGAACTTCCGAGGCGCTGGTCGATTCTCGGGTGAATGCCCGTTCGTCCCCGCCGGCGGCGCGCGAACGGCCGGTCGCATGAAGTTTTCATGACAAAAGTTCGGTGGTGCGGCGGGGTTGCCGTCAAACAGGTGTGAATGAGGAAAACGGAATTCAGTGGTGAAAGGCAGGGACGGGAACGAAAGGAATCGGCCATTTCCCGGTTGCGCTGACCGGTTGCTGGAAATGAGCGTGTCGTTCGAGCAAGACGCGTTCCGCTCTGAAACAAGAGAACAGTATCCGCTAACGGCCGTGGTCACTCCGGTGAATACGGCGAAGGACGGTGAGTATTGATGGAAAGTTACTCGAAAGTCGGTATGCAGGAACTTGACCAGCGCCTATCGAAGATCGTCGAAGCCGCACGCAAGAAACCGGTATCGGTTTATCGATATGGGGCGCCATGGGTCTGGATAGTGTCCCAGGAAGATTGGCAGGGTGCGCTCAAGGAAGTGTCCAGCTATATACCGCCGGGACATTCCCTGGCATTGCTGAAACCGCAAATAGAAAGTCTCCTTGGCGAAGAGGCGAAAGTCCTCTTGGCGCTCGCCCGCGAACATGGCATGCAGTTGGCCCCGGAGCCGCTGATCCATGCGCTGCTGCTGCAACTGCTGTACGCGATTCCCAGCGAGCAGCAGTTGTACGAGCAATTGAACTACAACCTGCTGTATCGCTGGTTCGTTGGCCTGGAAATGAAGCAGAAGATCTGGAGTTTTCCGGTTTTCGTCGGCGATATAACCGTCCTGCTGAACAGCGCGGAGGCGGTAAGGATAATAGGCAGGATTATCGGGGAAGTGATTTCCGGGGATCTCATGCAGATGCCGGAATTCTCCCTGAACTTCGCCTTGTTGCATACATGGCAAGCGCGCCATGGCGGAGCGCGACGGCTGAATATCTAGCGCGAAAGTGAAAATAGAAAAGAACGAAATTTCATAAGGGCGGGGCGCTGTTTTTAACAGGTTGTTCATGCGTCATCGCTAGTTTGTTGTCTTTCATAGAACTGTTCGATGAACGGACTTGTTGCATTAGAACAATAAGTCCCGATGGAACTTCGGGGGACCGTGTGAAGCGTTCGCTGTTCAATTGTGCGCACCCGTTTCGCCAGCGCTGGTCGATCGGTTGCCTGGCTGTCGCATTGTCGTGCGCTTCGCTGGCCGACGAGGCCCCTCCCGCCGCGGCGGGAGCCGAGCCCCAGCGTCTGGTGGACATCAACGAGTACGTGGTACGCGGCAACACCGTGCTGGACAACCGCGCCATCGAGGCGGCGGTGTATCCCTTCCTCGGGCCGCAGCGCAGCCTGGGCGACATCGAGGGGGCGCGCGATGCGCTGCAGGCCGCCTACCAGGAGAAGGGCTACCAGTCGGTCTACGTCGAGCTGCCGGAGCAGCAGGTGAGCGGCGGGGTGGTCTACCTGCAGGTCACCGAGACCACTGTCGGTCGCGTTCGGGTGGTCGGTGCCAAGCACTATTCGCCGGTGGAGTTGCGCGAGGAAGTGCCGGCCCTGGAGGAGGGCAAGGTACCCGACTTCGCCCAGGTCCAGCGCGAGCTGGCGCAGGTCAACCGCACCCCCGGCCGCCAGGTGCTGCCGATGGTGCGCGAGGGCCAGCGGCCCGGCACCATGGACGTCGACCTGCAGGTGGAAGACAAGAATCCCTGGCACGCCAGCATCGGCCTGAACAACGACTACAGCGCCGACACCCGTCACTTGCGCTCGGTGGTTTCGCTGGGCTACGACAACCTCTGGCAACTCGGCCACGCCATCTCGCTGACCTATTTCACCGCGCCGCAGGACCAGGACAACGCCAAGGTCTGGTCCGGCTCCTATACCGCGCCGCTGAGCCAGCGCTGGAGCGTGCAGTTGTCCGGCTACCAGTCCGACAGCGACGTGGCCACGGTGGGCAGCATGAATGTGGTCGGCCAGGGCCACTCCTACGGCGTGGCGGCGATCTACAGCCTGCCGGTCACCGGCCTCTGGTCGCACTCGTTCTCCTTCGGCGTCGACTTCAAGGACTTCGAGGAACAGACCCGGATCGGCGGCAACAACGACAGGGTGCCGATCAAGTACGCCCCGCTGACTCTCGGCTACAACGGCTTCCGCTACACCGAACGTTCCCAGTTGGCCCTCGGCCTGAGCCTGGTGGCCGGTACCGGCAGTCTCCTCGGCTACGGCGACGACGACGAGGAATTCGACCGCAAGCGTTATCGTGCCAAGTCCGGCTTCGGTGTGCTCAAGGGCGATCTCAACCACACCCTGACCTTCGGCGGCGACTGGCAGGTGGCGACCAAGGCGGCCTTCCAGCTCGCCTCCGGGCCGCTGATTTCCAACGAACAGTTTGCCGCCGGCGGTGCCACCAGCGTGCGTGGCTACCTGGCGGCGGAGAACACCGCCGACGACGGCTACCTGCTCTCCCAGGAATGGCGTACGCCGTCCCTCGGACGCTTCCTCGGCAAGCGCGCCGGCGGCTACGTCAACGACTGGCGCTTCTACGTGTTCGCCGAGGGCGCGCAACTGCGCCTGCAGGATGCGCTGCCCGAACAGGACGACGACTTCAGCCTGGCCAGCGTCGGCATCGGCACCCGCGCGCAACTCGCCGACTGGCTGTCCGGCAGCCTCGACTGGGCCTTCCCGCTGCTGGAAGGGACGAACACCGACAAACACGACTCGCGCCTGCATTTCAGCGTGCAGGCGAGCTTCTGACGCTGACCCCGGAGTAACCCCACATGTATCGCTTATTGCTGACATCGCTGATCTGCCTGGGCCTGCTGGCCCCGGCCAGCGCCAGTGCCTGGTGGCAGGACGACTGGCAGTACCGCAAGCAGGTCTCGGTCGATACCACCCCGCAAGGCGCGGCGATCAACGAGAGTCTCGGTCGCCTGCCGTTGCTGGTGCGCCTGCATACCGGCAACTTCACCTTCGACGGGGTCAACGAGAACGGCTCGGACATCCGCTTCGTCGCCGCCGACGACAAGACCGTGTTGCGCCACCAGGTCGAGAGCTTCGACCCGCTGATGGGCATGGCCCTGATCTGGGTCGACGTGCCGCGGGTGGAGGGTGGCCAGCGCCAGGACATCTGGATGTACTACGGCAACGCCAAGGCGCCGGAGAGCGGCAACGGCCAGTCGGTGTTCGACCCGGACTACACCCTGGTCTATCACTTCGACGGTGCGCCGGGCACTCCGCCGCGGGACTCCACCGCCTACGCCAACAATGCGCAGACCGCCGCCGGCAGTCCGGTGGAGGGCGTCATCGGTCGCTCCGCGCAACTGCTGGGCCAGCCGCTGCTGCTGCCGGCCAGCCCATCGCTGGCGGTGAGCGCCGGTGGCACCTTCAGCTTCAGCGGCTGGGTGCGTCCCGACCAACTGGCCGGCGAACAGGTCCTGCTGTCGCGCCGCGAAGGCGGCAACGCCCTGTTGGTCGGCCTGGCCCAGGGCGCGCCCTTCGTCGAGCTGAACGGTCAGCGCGCTGCCGCCAGCCAGGCCCTGGCGCAGGGGCAATGGCAGCATCTGGCGCTGGTCGCCGACGGTACCCGGCTGGCGCTGTATCTCGGCGGTCGCGAAGTCGCCAGCCTGGCGGCGGCGCTGCCGGCGTTCAGCGGCGCGATCGCCATCGGCGCGGAAGGCCAGGCCGCGCCTGCGGTCGCCACCGAAGCGGCAAGCGGGGAAGGTGAGGCGAGCGCCGCGGCGCCGACCCTGCAACCCTTCCAGGGCGCCATCGACGAGTTGCGCCTGTCGAAGATCGCCCGCCCGGCGGCGCTGCTCCTCGCCGATGCCACCGCCCAGGGCGCCGAGTCGCGCCTGGTGGCCTACGGGGTCGACGAGAAGCAGTCCGGCTTCGGCTTCGGCAAGCTCGGCTTCCTGCTCAACGCAGTGCCGCTGGATGCCTGGGTGATCATCGCGATCCTGGCGCTGATGATGGTCCAGTCGTGGGTCATCATGTACCGCAAGAACCAGAACGTCGGCCGTGTCAGTCGCGCCAACGGGCTGTTCCGCGAGCGCTTCGCCGAGGTCGGCACGCGCCTGGAACTGCTCGCCGACGACCGCGAGCTGGCCGCCCGCCTGCAACACTCCTCGCTGTGGCGCCTGTACCAGGTGGCGGTGAAGGAGATCCGCACCCGCCGCGAGCAGGGCGCCGACACCTCTTCCGTCTCCGCGGCCACCATCGAGGCGATCCGCGCCTCCATGGACGGCGTGCGCACCAAGGAGAACCAGCAGCTCGGCTCGCGCTTGTCGAGCCTGTCCAACGCCATCGCCGGCGGCCCCTACATCGGCCTGCTCGGCACCGTGCTGGGGATCATGGTGGTGTTCCTCGGCACCGCCATGGCCGGCGACGTCAACATCAATGCCATCGCCCCGGGCATGGCCGCCGCCCTGCTGGCCACGGCCATGGGCCTGTTCGTCGCGATCCCCGCGTTGTTCGGCTACAACCGCCTGGTCACGCGGAACAAGGAAGTCAGCGCGGACATGCGGGTGTTCGTCGACGAGTTCGTCACCCGCCTCGCCGAGGTGCATGGCGAAAGCCAGCTCAGCGAAGTGGCCCATCGTCGCAACGGCCAGCCGTTGCCGGCCTGAGGAGAACGCCATGGCTTCCGTGAACAGCAGCCACGACGATGACGACGACGGCGCCGTCGACAGCATCAACATCACCCCGCTGGTGGACGTGCTGATGGTGGTGCTGGTGATGTTCATCCTCACCGCCACCGCCCAGGTCGCCGGGATCCAGATCAACCTGCCGAAGGCCAGTGCCACCGTGGCGCTGTCGCAGCCCAAGACCAAGGCGATCTCGGTGAACGACGCCGGCCAGGTGTTCCTCGACGCCTACCCGGTGACCCTGCCCGAGCTGGAGGACCGCCTGCGTACGGAGAAGGCCCTCAACCCCGACTTCCCGGTAGTGGTCCGCGGCGACGCCACGGTGCAGTACCAGAAGGTCATCGAGGTCCTCGACCTGCTGCGCCGCCTGGAGCTGTCCCAGGTCGGCCTGGTCACCGGCAAACCGACCTGAGGCCCGGGATGAACATGTCCGCCGATCCCAAGCACACCCCCGAGCCGAAAAATGCCGCGCCGCTGTCCATCGACGGCCACCCGGCGAACCCGACCCTGCGCTACCTCAAGTGGGGCCTCGGCGCGCTGCTGCTCGCCGGCCTCGCCTGGCTGGTCTGGGAGTGGGCCAACGACATGAGCGGCGTGCGCCGCGAGGCGCCCAAGGTGCCGGCGATCATCCCGCTGCCGCCGCCGCCTCCGCCGCCGCCGGAAAAACCGCCGGAACCGGAGCAGCCGGTGGAAGAGGAAAAGATCGTCGAGCCGGAACCGCAACCCGAACTGGAGGAGGTCAAGCCGCAGGAGGAAGCGCCGCCGTCGCCGGTCGACGACCTGGCCGACCCGATGCAGATGGATGGCGACGCCCAGTCCGGCTCCGACGCTTTCAACATCGGCGCCGGCAAGGGCGGCGGGATGGCCGGTTCCGGCGGCGGTCGCGCCGGCAACGCCAGCTATAGCCAGTACCTGGCCTACGCCTTCCAGCGCCTGCTGCGGGACAACCCGGAGCTGCGCAACCTGGCGTTCCGCCTGCAGGCGGAGATCTGGCTGAGTTCCTCGGGGGATATCACCCGGGCCGAACTGACCCGCTCCAGCGGCGACCCCGAGACCGACCAGAAGGTGCTGGCCGCGCTGCGCGCCGCCGGCCGCCTGGAAGAACGCCCGCCGGCTTCGCTGACCCTGCCGGTGCGCATCGCCCTGCAGGGCAAGCGGCCGGGATGAGAAGACGCCAACCCAGAACGATTTCCGGCAGGCGACTGCCTTGAAGGACCTTAGGAGCCGTACACAGATGAACGCGAAAGTGAACCGACTGGCGCTGGGGATGGGCGTCATGCTCGCCGCGCTGGCCGGCCAGGCGCAGGCCCAGCCGCCGGCGCCCTCGGAGAACGCCACGATCAACCTGATCCGCCTGCTGGTACAGCAGGGCGTGTTGAAGAAGGAACAGGCCGATGCGCTGGTCAGGCAGGCCGAGGCCGAGGCGCTGCAGGCCCAGCAGGCGCGCCAAGCCGTGGCGCCCGCGGCGGCTGTCGCCGCGGTCCCCGGGGAGGTCCGCGTACCCTATATCCCGCAGGTGGTGCGCGACCAGATCCGCGACGAAGTGAAGGCCGAGGTAATGACCCAGGCCAAGGCGGAGAACTGGGCGCAGCCCAACGCCTTCCCGGACTGGGCCTCGCGCATCAGCTTCGACGGCGACGTGCGCCTGCGCTACGAGTCGCGCTCCTTCGGCAACGGCAACAGCAACCAGATCACCGACTTCGCCGAACTCAACGACGACGGTCCCTATGACGTCAACCCGAATACCAGCTCGGGCCTGCCGCCGCTGCTCAACACCCGCGAGGACCGCGACAGCCTGCTGCGCCTGCGCGCGCGCTTCGGCCTCAAGGCGACGCTGTCGGAAAGCTGGAGCGCCGGCATCCGCATCGGCACCGGTTCGGACAACAACCCGGTGTCGACCACCCAGACCCTCGGCGGCGGCTTCGGCAAGAAGGACCTCTGGCTCGACCAGGGCTACCTGACCTGGAAGCCCAGCGAGCGCCTGAGCCTGACCGGCGGGCGGATCGCCAATCCGTTCCTGTCCACCGACCTGTTGTATTCCAACGACCTCAACTTCGACGGCGTGGCGGCGATCTTCAACCAGCCGCTGAGCCGCGATGTCTCGCTGTTCGGCACGGTCGGCGCGTTCCCCGTGGAGTACAGCTCGGACACCGCCTCGTCGAACGGTTTCGACAAGGAAGACAGCGACAACAAGTGGATGTACGGCGCGCAATTGGGCGCCACCTGGAAGATCAACCCGCAGCACAGCCTTACCGGCGCGCTGGCCTACTACCGCTTCGACGATATCGAAGGGCGGCGTTCCAGCCCCTGCCGGCCCTGGGCCGGAGATCCGGAGTGCGACACCGACGGCAGCCGACCGACCTTCATGCAGAAGGGCAACACGGTGTTCCTCCTGCGCGACATCGTGCCCAACCCGGCCGACCCGGCGAACACGCCGAACCCGCAGTACGTCGGCCTGGCCTCGGAGTTCAACCTGCTCGACCTGAACCTCGGCTGGGATGCCGAGCTGCCCAACGACTTCAAGCTGCGGGTGGCCGGCAACTACGTGCACAACCTGGGCTACGACGAGGGCGACATGCGCAAGCGCGCCGGCGGTGTGGCGCAGATCGCCAACAACCTCGGCTCCGATGGCGACATCAAGAGCGGGGCGAACGCCTGGATGCTCCAGTTCACCCTGGGCAACGCCCTGGACATGCGCGACGCCGGCGACTGGCAGGTCTTCGCCGCCTACAAGTACATCCAGCCGGATGCCCTGCCGGACGGTTTCAACGATTCCACCTTCCACCTTGGCGGGACCAACGCCAAGGGCTACATCCTCGGCGCCAGCTATGGCTTCGACAAGCGCGTCTACGGTACCGCGCGCTGGCTCAGCTCCGACGAGGTCTACGGCGCACCGTTCTCCATCGACGTCCTGCAACTCGAGGTCAACACGCGCTTCTGAGCGCTCCTCGAGGCAGACCATGAAGAGGCAGACCATGAACACGCGACCTTTCTCATTACCGATCTGGGCCCAGGCGCTGCTTGCCGGGGCCGCCTTCGCCGCCTACGCCAGCCAGGCGGCCTACGCCGACAGCCTGGAGGAACGCCTGCGCGCCCAGTTGCGCAGCACCACCCAGCAACTCCAGGCGCTGCAGACCGAACAGGCCCAGGCCACCGCGGCGAAAGCCGCGCTGGAAAGCCAGCGCGATGCGGCGCTGGCCCAGGTCAAGCAACTGACCGCCGAGCTGGCCCGGGCCAAGGGCCAGGCCGAGCAGCTCTCGGCCCAGCAACAGGGCTTGCACGACCGGGCGCGGCAGATGGTCGAGGCGAGCAACGAGCAACTGGGCAAGTACAAGCAGGCCTACGACGAGTTGCTGGTCATGGCGCGAGCCAAGGAGGCCGAGCGGCAGAAGCTCGACCTGGCGTTCCGCGAGCACGACCAGCAGTTGCAGCAGTGCACCGCGAAGAACCGGGAAATGTATGGCGTGGCCAAGGAGATCCTCGGCGCCTACGAGAACGTCAGCGTCGCCGAGGTGATGAAGATCCGCCAACCGTTCGCCAGCGGTGCGCGGGTGAAATTCGAAGAGATGGCGCAGAAGCTCGGCGACGATCTCTACAAGACTCAGGTCGAGAACCGCCAGGCGGCGCTCGCCCAGTGAAATCCGATAGCAAACCAGGAACCCGGACATGAACGACATCACCCTGATCGAACACCTTTCCGTCGACAGCCTGACCGAGGCCTTGCAGGAGGCCGGCTATCGGGTCAACCGCAGCGAGCAGAACGGCGTCGTGCAACTGCTCAGCGCCAGCCAGGGAATCGGCTACGCGGTGCGCTTCGGCAATCCGGCGGCGACGCCGGCGAGCTACCTCGACTTCACCTTCAGCTGCGCCCTGCGCGTGCAGGGCGAGTTGCCCGCCGGGCTGACCGAGCGCTGGAATCTCAGCCGGCGCTTCGGCCGCCTGTCGCAGCAGGGCGAGTTCCTGGTGATGGAAATGGACGTGATCGTCGCCGGCGGCGTCAGCCTGGCCAACCTGCGTAGCCATATCGAACTGTGGGATCGCCTGCTGCAGGAGTTCATCGCCTATCTGCGCGACTACAGCCGCCTGGCCGCGGAGCAGCAGGGCATGGCGCAGGATGCCGGTCAACCCGTCGATGGCGAGGCCTGAGCCGATGCGGCCGGCATTTCGTTGCGGCATCCTGGCGTTCGCGCTTGCCGTTCTCGCCGGCTGTGGCCAGCGCGAGGACGGCGGCGCGGGCCAGGCTCAGGCCGCGCTTGCCAAGCCATCTGCCAGCGCCGCCGCGGAACCCGCGGTGGCCCGCCTCGGTGCCTTGCAGGTGGCGCCGGACGAACTGAAGGCGCTGCTGGCCGAGGTGCCGGCGGAAACCCGCGCGCAGTTGAGCGAGAACCGCGACGCGCTGGAACGCTGGATGCGTGCGCGACTGGCCGAGAAGGCGCTCTACGAACAGGCCAGCGCCCAGGACTGGCAACAGCGTCCGCAGGTCAAGACGCTGATCGATGCGGCGGCGCGGCAGATCGTCCTGCGTACCTACCTGGAGTCGGTGAGCACGGTGCCCGAGGACTACCCCAGCGATGCCGAACTGCAGGCCGCCTACCAGGCGAACAAGGCGCAACTGGCTGTACCGGCGCTGTACCGGGTCAGCCAGATCTTCATCGCCGCCTCTGCGGCCGGCGGGCTTGCCGAAGCGCGCAAGCGCGCCCAGGAACTCTACCGGCAGGCCGCGGACGGCGACTTCGCCGAACTGGCGCGCAAGCATTCCGACGACCCGCAGACCGCCCGCAACGGCGGCGACATCGGTGGGTTGCTGGCGCAGGCGCAACTGCTGCCGGCGATCCGTCCGGCGCTGGAACGGCTGAAGGTCGGCGCGGTGTCCGAGCCGATCCAGGGCGCCAACGGCTTCCACCTGGTCAAGCTGACCGAGCGTCGCGACGCCCGCCTCGCCACCCTCGACGAGGTCCGTGGTCGCCTGCGCGAAAGCCTGCGCGCGCAACGCCAGGAGCAGATCGCCAAGGCCTACCTGGATGGCCTGGTGAACAACGCTACCCTGAGCATCGACGGCGCGTTGCTCGGCAAGACCCTGGCGGAACTGCACTGATGGACGGCATCCCGGAGGCCAGGCGTGGGCCGCGCGCGAGCCGCTGGCGGCACCTGCGCAGTTGGCTGTTCGGCGAGCCCGAACGGTTCCGCGACGAACGTCAGCGGCTCTGGGTCGCCTACGCCGCATGGCTCGGCGAACAGGTCCAGCAGCGCCTGGGCGAAGATGCCGAAACCGCGCCGCGGCTGCTGGCCTTCCTGGAGTCGCGGCGCGCGGCGGGGCAGTTGCCGAATACCGACATCGACCTGCGGGTCTGGCTCGACGAACGCGGCTGGATCGTCCGTCTCGCCTGCCTGCGCAGCGACGCCGAGCCGATCGAGAATGAACTGCGGCGCGCACTGATGGACCGTTCGTTGCGCCTGCCGCCGCCGGAACACATGCCGCAGCCGATCGAACTGCGGATTCGCCTCATGCCTGGACGCTAGCGAGGAAGCATGGCCCTATCGGAGTCCGCCGGGCAGCGCCCGGCACTGCTCAGGCCCGCGCAGGGACGCGACGACCGTGCCTATTGGCACGAGCTGTTCGGTTCTCTGGAGGTGGTGCATTTCTTCCTGGTCACCGCCCGTTGCGGCTGTTTCATGCAGGCTGCGCGCAGCCTGGACGTCAAGCCGACACTGCTGCGCAAGACCCTGGCCCGGCTCGAGGAGCGCCTCGGCCTGCATCTGTTCGTGCATGAGGGCAACGCCCTCTCGCTGACCCGCGAGGGCCGCATCGTCCAGGCCGCCGGGCAGCGCCTGGTCGAGGACAGCCAGAGCCACGCCGATCTTCACCGGCAACAGCCGCTGGTGCGCCTGGCGGTGGCCGAAAGCGTCCTGCACGATGTGCTCAGTCGCGAGCTGTGGGGCTACCTGCGCAAGAACGCCAACCTGCGCGTAGCCCTCGCCGAGTTGCGCGAGGGCTGGCCGGAAAGCGCAGGGCCGGCGGAGATCGCCATCTGGATCGCCGATCCGGGGCAGCCGCATCCGCCGATGGAAGGCCACTTCGCCGCACCGGCGCGCATCGCCGAGCTGGAGTACCAGCCGCACATCGGCAAGCGCTATTCGCGCGAGCGCACGCGGCCGGCCAGCGAGGACGAGCTGGACGACTACCTGCTGGCGCAGCTCCACGGCCAGGCCGCCAGCGCCGCCCTGGCGCCCTGGAACCGGCGGGTGGCGGCTCGCCAGTCGGGAGTGATCGAGGTACAGAGCCACGACCTGCTGCTACAGGCGATCCTCTGGGGCGCCTGCATCGGCCTGCTGCCGCATTACGCCGGACGCCTGGAGCGCAACCTGGCGGCGTTGCCGCAGGTCTTCGACGAGCCGATGCGGCGGGAAGTCTGGATGAGCGTGCAGCCGGAAGCGGAGAACCGCGTGGAGGTGCGTGCCTTGCTCGATCTGATCGAGCACGCCTTCGACGATCGGCGCGACTGGTTCGGACGCTGACCTTGCGGGCTTGACGGCGGTCGCCATAGCCGACACCGTTTCGCCACGGAACGGTTGACGGAAGGTACGCGATGACGGAGCGGCATTGGCAGGGCGAGGTCTGGCTGGCGCGGGACCACGCGCTGTTCGCCGGGGTCAACGGCGATACCCGCGAGCACGCGCACTATGCCCACCAGTTGCTGCTGGCGGAGACGCCGCTGCGGGTGCGCGTCGCTGGCCAGGTACTGGAGGCCCGGCGCTTGCTGGTGCCCTCGCTGCAAGCCCATCGCGTCGACGCGTCGCAGCCGTTGCTGGCGCTGTACGCCGAGCCGCTGGCGTTCGACAGCGACGACCTGCGTCAGCTTCTCGAGGACGCTCCCGGCGAGCCCGAGGCGTTGCTGGGGCGGCTTGCGCGGCTGCCTCGTCGACGGCTCGACCGCCGCGTCGAAAAGGCCCTGGCGGCGCTCGACGAGCAACTCGCGGCGCGGGTCGAGGCGGAAAGACTGGCGCGCAGCGCCAGTCTTTCGCTGAGCCAACTGGAGCGGCTGTTCGCCGTCCAGGTCGGCCTGTCGGTACGCCGCCTGGTGCTCTGGCGCCGCCTGTACCTGGCCTTCGCCCTGGCCTTGCAGGGGCGCAGCCTGACCGAGGCGGCCCATCACGCCGGCTTCGCCGACGCCGCGCACCTGTCGCGCAGCGTACGCAGCCTGCTCGGTATCCGCGCCGGCCTGTCGCTGCCGCACCTACGCCTGGCCGGCTGAACGCCCCAATCCTTCCGGCGGCTGTGGGACGTGCCTGCTGCGTGGCAGGTCGCGGAATGGCGCGAGCAACTGGCCGGCATAGTCGCGGGGATAGTCAGGCTGGTCGCCGATGCCCATGTCGGTGCTGTCCAGGCGGTAGTCGGGACGATGGAGGGCGGTGCCGAGCAGGCGGTCCCAGACGCTGAAGAACAGCGCGAAGTTGACGTCGCCGGCGCGCCCGTAGCGGATGTGGTGTAGGCGATGCAGCGGTGCCCAGGCGAACACATGGCGTAACCCGCCGATGCGCATGTCGACGTTGCTGTGTTGCAGCAGCAACTGGATGCCGATGGCGAAGGCGAGCAGCGCGGCGACCGTCTGCGGCACGCCGAGCAGCAACAGCGGCAGGGTGCCGCCGAGCGCTTCCAGGCCCAGGTGCAGGGGATGTTTCATCAGACCGTTGAAACCGTACAGGCGCTGCACGCTATGGTGCACCGCGTGCAGCCGCCAAAGCAGCGCCGAACGGTGGCTGGCGTAGTGCACCAGGGTGATGCCGAGATCGGCCAGGACGATCGCCAGCAGCAGTTGCAGCCACAGCGGCCAGGCCTGCGGCCACACCGGCCAGAAGCTCAGGACTCCGGCCAGCAGTGGCAGGGCGAGGATGCCAAGTGCGTTCAGGCTTTCGTTGACCGACGCGTGCAGGACATCGCGCAGGCGGTCGGCGTGCGGCCGGTTCCAGCGTGGCTGGTAGGGCAGTCGTCGTTCGGCGAGAAAGGACAGGCCGAGCGCCCCGAGGAACAGGGCGACCAGCCAGGCGTGGGAAGCCTGGCGATAGCCGACCTGCCAGGTCGCCAGGCCGATGAAGCCGGACCAGAAGAGGGGCGCGTAGGCGTAGCGCAGGAAGAACTGCATGGTGGGACCTCCGGATGAATGAGGTCCCCAGCGTCGCTCGCGACAGGCCGGCGGCGCTTGAACGAACCGCGCAAGTTCTCAGTCGCGCAGCACCAGCGGCGCGCCTCCCATGTCCCCGCGACCCGGCCAGGTCTCGCGGGCCAGCCAGGCCCCAACCAGGCAGACCAGGTTGGCCAGCAGCAGGTAGCCCAGCGGCGACAGCGGATTGCCGGTGACGCCGATCAGCCAGGTCACCACGATCTGCGCGGTGCCGCCGAACGCGGCGACGCCGGTCGCATAGACCAGGGAAAAACCGGTGGAGCGCAGCGCCCGCGGGAAGCTTTCTACCAGTAGCACGATCAGCGCCGCGCCGCTCATGCCATGCAGGGCCGAGAGCAGGGCGAGGACGGCGAGGAAGACTGCCGGCTCGGGGTGACGGGTCATTGCCTGCAGTGCCGGGAACAGCACCGCGAGCAGCGCCAGGCGCGGCAGGATCAGCACGGCGCGGCGCCCGTAGCGGTCGCAGAGCACGCCGCCGAGCAACGCCGAGAGCGCCAGTGCGGCGCCGGCGACCAGCGTCGAGAGCATCGCGATGCCCGCCGGCAGGTGTAGCTCGGTAAGGGCGAAGGTGGTCATGTAGTTGAGGAAGTACTGGGTGATGGTGCTTCCGGAGAGGATCAGCAGGCCGAGCAGCAGGGCCCGCCGATGATTGCCGAACAACTCGCCGAGCAGGTTCCGGGTGCTGGCCTGGCGGCCGCGTCCGGAAAAGGTCTCGGCCAGGTTGAGGCGGATGTACAGGCCGATCGGCAGGACCAGCAGGCCGGCCGCGAAGGGAATCCGCCAGCCCCATTCCTGCAGTTGGCGCTCGTCGAGCCAGAGGGTGAGCAGGTAGCCCATCAGCCCGGCGGCGACCGCCGCGATGCCTTGCGCCACGACCTGCCAGCAGGCGTAGGTGCCGCGCTTGTGCGGCGGTGCCGCCTCGAGGATGTAGGTGGTCGCCGGCCCGGCCTCGCCGCCCCAGGCCAGGCCTTGCAGCAGGCGGGTCAACACCAGCAGCAGCGGCGCGGCCGGGCCGATGCTGTCGTAGCCGGGGAGCACCGCGATGCCGCCGGTGCCCAGCGCCATCAGGAACAGGGTAAGGAGCATCGCCGGCTTGCGCCCGGCGCGGTCGGCGTAGGCGCCGATAAGGATCGCGCCGAGGGGGCGGATGACGAAGCCGACGCCGAACGCGGTGACCGACAGGAGCAGGCTGACGAAGGCGCTGTCGGAGGGGAAGAAAGTCCGTCCGATCATCACCGCGAAGGTGGCATAGACCCCGAAGTCGAAGAATTCCACGGCGTTGCCGAGGACCACGGCAAAGACGCTGCGGCGGCTGGCCGGATCGGCGGCCGCCGGGGGACGGGTGGGGGAGCGCATGGCGAAGGCCCTCTCGGAGTGACGACTGAAACACTCAGGCCTGGAGCCGAGCGACGAGCGGCTGCCGGCTTCAGTCAGCCGGCGGCCGTGGCCAGCCGTGGATCGGACCGCGCCAGCCTTCGTAGGTCTTGCCGATGCGCAACAGCCAGGTATCGGCGAAGCGCGGCGCGACCAGTTGCAGGCCGATCGGCATGCCGGCGGCCGTGAAGCCGCAGTTTATCGAGAGCGCGGGCTGTTCGCCCATATTCCACGGCACGGTGAAGACGATGTGCTCGAACGGCCGCTGCGGATCGTTCAGCGGCGAGGCCCAGTCGGCGGGGAAGGCCTCGACCTGGTTGGTCGGCGTCAGCAGCAGGTCGATCTCGCCGAACAGCCGGGCGGCGCGCCGGCGCATCTCGAAGGTCTGGTTGAAACCGCGCACCGCATCGACCCCGCTGACCCGTGCGCCGCCCTCGGCCCAGGCGTGGACATAGGGCAGCACCCTGGCCCGCCGCGTCTCGTCGAGGAGCAGCAGTTCGCTCCACAGGCGGGCGCGCCAGAAGTCGTTCAGGCCGTCGAGCAGGCTCCGGTCCATCAGCGGTTCGACGATCCTGAGCTGGGCGCCGTGCTCCTCGAACAGCCGCGCCGCGGCCTCGATCGCGGCGCGGATTTCCGCGTCGGGCTGCAGGCCGCAGCCGGGGTCGAGTTGCAGGCCGACCCTCAGGCCGCGCACCGACAGCGGCTCGGCGCTCCAGTCCAGCACTTCCGGCGGCAGGCTGGTGGCGTCGCGGGCGTCGGGCTGCGCGAGGTAGCGCATCAGCAGCAGGCAGTCGTCCATGCAGCGGGTCATCGGACCGGCGCAGCGACCGGTGTAGTAAGGGTCGATGGGGATCCGCCCGAGGCTTGGCTTGAAGCCCACCAGGCCGCACCAGCCCGCCGGCAGTCGCACCGAGCCGCCGATGTCGGTGCCCAGGTGCAGCGGTCCGTAGCCGGCGGCGGCCGCCGCTGCCGCGCCCGAACTGGAGCCGCCGGTATTGTTGGCCAGGTTCCAGGGATTGCGGGTGACTCCGTGGAAGCTGGAGAGGCCGGATGAAAGCATGCCGAAGTCTGGAACCGTAGTCTTGGCCAGGACGATCGCGCCGGCTTCGCGCAGCCGAGCGGCCGGCGGCGCGTCGCAGGGCGCGGGTTGCAGGGCGGTGGCGGCGCTGCCCAATGGGATAGGTTCGCCAGCGGTGGCGATCAGCTCCTTGATGGTTACCGGCAGCCCGTCCAGCGGGCCTTTGGGCTGTCCCTTGCGCCAACGCTCGGTGGCCGCCGCGGCCTGTTCGCGAATCCGTTGCGGGTCGAAGCGATACAGCGCGTTGAGATGCGGTTCCCAGCGCTGGATGTGGGCCAGCAGATGCTCGTAGTACTCGCTGGGCGAGAGTTCCCGGCGGGCGAACAGTGCCAGCAGGCGGGTTCCCGGAAGGTCGTGCAGCGCGGTCATTCAAGCTCCCTCGAAGAACGGCCGCGGGCGTCAAGCGGCCGGCCTACCCGTTGTCGGGCGGCAATTCGAAACCAAGGTGTATCGGGGAGGTATAGCCCATGCACGACGAATCTTCGCGGTGACGGACTCAGCTCTCGTGATGGAGAAGGAAGCGCTTCAACCGGCGGAAGGTGGTACGGTTCCACTGCCGCAGCGGCAGCGAGCGGAGCAGTTGCCAGGCATGCCGCTTGTCCGCGACCACGGCGTATTTCAGGGCCTTGTTGACCAACTCCGTGCGGCCGCGCTCGTAGGCGGGATGCGACTGGTAGGGCGCGATGGTGCGCAGGTCGGCATCGAGCAGCACCTTGTAGCGCCGCGACAGGTTGTCGGGGTGGCGCCGGTAGCGGGTGACCAGCACCGGCAGCTTGTGGATCTGGTAGCCCTGGCTGGCGATGCGCAGGGTCATCTGGAAGTCCTGCACCTTGATCTCGGGATCGTAGAAGCCGGCTGCGCGCAGGGCCTCCATGCGGTACAGGGACACCGGGGCGCCGCAGACGTAGGCGTTGCCGAGCAAGTAGTCGAAGTCCAGCTGGCGGATGCGATTGCCGTTCTGCCGCTTGGTTTCCTGGCCTTCGCTGTCGATGTAGATCACCAGGGCGCCGACGCAGCCGACCTCCGGGTGCTGGTCGAGGTACGCGGCGCGCACGCTCAACGAGTGCGGCAGCATGATGTCGTCCAGGTCCGGCGTGGCTACGTAGTCGCCGCGGGCGTGTTGCAGACCGAAGTTCAGCGCTGCGCTGACGCCCTGGTTCTGCTGGCGGTAGAGCTGGAAACCGTGGACTTTCTGCAACTGCTCCAGCATGGCGTAGCTGTTGTCGGTGGAACCGTCGTCGACGATGATCACTTCGAAATTCGGGTAGTCCTGCTCGTAGATGCTGCGCAGGGCTTCTTCCAGGTACTTTTCCGCGTTGAAGCAGGGCGCTACGACGGATACCAGCGGGGCGTCCGTCGTGCCTGAGTGCTTGCTGGAAGTGGCTTCTTCAATCATGTGTCGTTCTTGTCACTCGTCTTGCCTGGTAGCCGCTCCAGGGGGCCGTCGGTCATGAAGTCCTGCGATCGTTCCGGCGATCGGTGCTCGGCACGGGCTGTCGGAAACACAGCGTTTCGCTCCGCCGGTACGGTCGCTGGAGTGGCTCTGGCACGCATGCCTGGATGGCCAGGCATCGCGACAGTATACCGTCGGAAGCATAGAGGGTAGGCCATCGGGCCCGAGAAAAATCCTCGACCTCCTTCGTCCAACCGTCAGGCCGTGGCCTGGCGCTGTTTCCAGTGCCGGTACAAGGCGGGGATATCCCCGGCACACAGCAGTGGCATGGCTGCCTCGATATCGGCCAGTGGCCAGTCCCACTAGGCCATTTCCAGCAGGTTCTGGATATCGCCATCGGAAAAGCGCTTACGAATGGTCCGGGCCGGGTTACCGCCGACGATGGCATAGGGCTCGACATCGCCGGTCACCAGCGCGCGGCTGCCGATGATGGCTCCGTGGCCGACCCGTACGCCGGGCATGAACATCGCCTCGGTACCGATCCAGACGTCATGGCCGATCAGCGTGTCGCCCGCTGGCTGGTAGCCGTTCACGGCGCCGGCGAAGGCCGGCTCTTCGTGCATGAAGTGGAAGGGGAAGGTCGATGCCCACTCGGCGCGGTGTCCCTGGTTGCCGGCCATGATGAAGGCGGCGCCACTGCCGACCGAGCAGAAACTGCCGATGACCAGCTTGTCCACGTCGTCGCGGTCCGGCATCAGGTAGCGGGCGCAGTCGTCGAAGGAATGCCCGTGATAGTAGCCGGAGTAGTAGCTGTAGCGCCCCACCCGAATGTTCGGGTTGCTGACCTGTTCCGAGAGCAGCTTGCCCCTGAAGGGGCTCTCGAAATAGTTGCCCATGACCGTCGTCCCTGTCCGTCGAAACCGCCAAGGGTAGCGCCTGGCGGGATAGCGGGCCAGCCTGGCGTGACGGCTGGCAGCCGCATCGGCGTTCAGCAGGCCGGACTGCTGAACGGCCAGGCCTGGAAAGGCTCCGAATAGTGCCTGCCATGACGTAAGGCGAAGGGGAGTGCGTTGGCTTGTTGGTGCAGTTCCTCATTGTCGACGTTGAGGCAAAGCATCTGGATGTCCTGTGCTACCAGCAGCCGGTTCAGGTACTCGATGCTCTTGCGCTGGCGCAGGTTACGCGTCAGCGGGCCGGGGGCAAGCAGGCGCGCGTCCAGGCCCAGGTAATCGCAGAGGCCGGCGTCGACCTCGGCGAAGCACTGGCGAGCGTCGGTATCGATGCGTTGCGGGTGCAGCGCGATGCGCACGCCGCTGTCGCGTAGCCGGGCGAGGGACGCCAGGTACTCCGCCGAGGCGGGTTCCTGCTCGTCGATGGCCAGCAGCAGGCAGAGTTCGACCTGGTGCTGCTGCAATTGCCTGGCCGAGGCCAGGATCCGCTCGCAGACCCCGGCGTTGCCCAGGCTGCTGGCATGCAGGGGAATGAAGTTCTTGCCGAGCAGTTCGAGGTCGGTGTTGTGCCGGTGCACGCACAGGAGGCGCGCCAGCAGGTGCTTGACCGCCGCCTCGGCAAGCAGCGGCGGTGCGCCGGAAAGGAAGGCCGACAGGTCGACGCGCTGGCGCCGTTCGCGCAGGGAGAGCTTGCTGCCGACCAACGCGCCGTTCCTCGCATAGATGCCATGGGCGAAGAGCTCGAATCCGTCGTTCGCATCACGGTTGCCGAGGCAGAGCCATTTCAATGGCGGGGGCGTTCTGTCTGTCGCAGTCATAAGTGATGGCTCTATGGGCAAATCTCGCCAAGGCGCCCGGGCATGGAGCCCGCACGCAGGGTTGAGGGGTATCTAGCGGAGACGACCCTACCTCCCACGAATCAAGGTCTTTCGTCGGAAAACCCAGGGGGCAGGTAGGGGATCGGCTCGGCAATCGGCCGCCGAGGGTACTTCCGGTGTCGCCGCCAGGCCTGGTTGGTGGCGGCTTTTTCTCTGGTCTGTGCAGTGGTTCCGCTGTTACCGATTTTTCCGAGTGCGTTTGTGTTGCGGCATCGTTCGTTGGCGTCAGTCGGCGCCGATGCTGTCGATGAAGCCCTGGATCAGCGGTGAGGCTTGCTGTTTGCGCCAGACGAAATGGATATCGCTGGAGTCCAGGCCGGCTACCGGTTCGGCATGGAAACCCCGTCGCGTGGAGGGCCTGCGTGCAACGAAGCTCTCCGGCACGCAGGCGAAGCCGAGACCGGCCTCGATGCAGGCGAAGAGGCTCGGGTAGGACTCGATTTCCAGGGTTGCCCGCGGCTGGATACCGCTCTCCGCCAGCCAGCGGTCGACCTGGCGGCGGTAGTGGCAAGTGTGGCCGAACACATAGAGTTCGAGGCTGGCGAGGTCCTCGGGAGTGGGCGCCGGCAGGTCGGCGGGAGTGACCCGCAACAGGCGCTCGCGGAAGGCCAGGCGGCTGGCCAGCAACGGGTGTTCGATGGGGCCGTCGGTGACGATCAGGTCCAGCTCTCCCTCCATCAGCAGGCGCTCGAGCAGCAGCGAATGCTCCGGGCGGATGTGCAGTTCAACGCCCGGCGACTCACGGCGGTAGCGGGCCAGGCGGTGGGGCAGGTGATTGGCCAGGGCCACGTCCAGTGCGCCGACCCGTAGCGCGCCGTGCGCCTGGTCGCCGGCGAACAGCGCGGCGGTCTCGTCGGCCAGCGCCAGCAGGCGCCGGGCATGGCGGTACAACAGGCGGCCCTCGGGGGTGACCAGCAGGCGGTTCCTTTCGCGATTGAACAGGGCTACACCGAGTTGTCCTTCGAGTTCGCGCAAGCGGGTAGTGATGTTCGACGGCACGCAATGCAACTGTTCGGCCGCGGCTGCGATGGTGCCGCGTTCGACCACCGCGCAGAAGAATCCGAGTTGAGAGAGTTTCACATCATTCTCTTTAAGTGAGCGATTTGCTGATTATTGATTACTTTTAATGAGTGAAAGGCCACCCTAGCATGGACCTCGCGATCGCTTCCAACCCCATTTCACGAGGAAAGATTCCATGACCTACCACGTACTGGTTCAGTTCGACGTTCCCTCCGACAAGCGCGAAGCGTTCGCCGCGGCAGGCCTGTTCGATGCCAATGGCTCGTTGCAGAACGAACCGGGCACCCTGCGCTTCGAGGTGATCCGCGACGAGAACAACCGCAACCGCTTCTACCTCGACGAGGTGTACGAAGACGAGGCGGCGTTCCTCCAGCATTGCCGCAACGAAACCATCGCGCGCTTCTATGAACTGATCGACAGCTATGCCTTCGGTCCGCTTTTCCTGTTCAAGGGCTACCGCGTCGAGGGTTGATTCCCGCTCCGGCGGCTCGCCGCCGGACTCCACGGAGAATTTCTATGCGAATCCTGCACAGCATGCTCCGCGTGGCCGATCTCGAGGCCGCGCTGGAGTTCTACACCCGCGCCCTGGACATGCGTCTGCTACGGCGCCGGGACTATCCCGAAGGCCGCTTCACCCTGGCCTTCGTCGGCTACCAGGACGAGCGCGCGGCCGCTGCCCTGGAGTTGACCCACAACTGGGACCGGGACGGCTACACCCAGGGCGACGGCTACGGCCACCTGGCCATCGAGGTCGAGGATGCCGCCGTCACCTGCGCCCGGGCCAGGGCGCTGGGCTATCGGGTCACCCGCGAGGCCGGGCCGATGCAGCACGGACGCAGCGTGATCGCCTTCCTCGAAGACCCGGACGGCTACAAGGTGGAACTGATCCAGAAGGGTACCCAGTTCGATTGAGCCCGCGACCAGGGGGCGACATAGCGGCTGCTGTCGTTCCGGCTCAGTCGCTGGCGTCGAATGCGGCGTGGAAGGCCACTATTCCTCGCGCCATGCGCCCGCTGAAGGACTGTGCCTGGAAGTATTCGGCGGGAACGCCGGGCAACGCCAGGCCGCTTTCCACCCGAAAGCCGAAGCGCGAGTAGTAGGTCGGTTCGCCCAGTACCACGCAGCCACCCGCGGGCAGCAGTCGCAACTCGGTGAGCAGGCGCCGGACCAACTGCGAACCGAGACCCTGGCGCTGTCGCCCGGGCGCCACCGATAGCGGCGCGAGGCCGTACCAGCCGCCCGCTTCGCCATCGATGGTCACTGGTGAGGCTGCGATATGGCCGATCACCTGGCCATTCGCTTCGGCCACCAGCGAAAGCGTCAGCGCGCCAGCACGGCGGAGGGCATCGACGATGTACTGCTCGGTATGGCTGCTATGCGTTTCGTTGCGGAGCGCGGCTTCGGTCAGGCGAGCGATGGCGTCGATGTCGCCGGGCGTTTCCGCACGGATGGAAATATTCATGCAAGCACTCCTCGGAACCCTCGCCTTGTCCCGGCGGGGGCAATGGAAAAGGAAGGGGGGCAGCGATTGTCCGCCTGCGGGCGCACGGCTTTCAGCCCGGCCATGGATATCCGGTAGGGCCTGCCCTGGCGGGAGTGGACCAGGCCCTTGTTCTTCAGCCTGGAGAACACCGCCAGGGTGCAGTCGAGTAGCAGGTGGCCGTCGCGGTTGTAGCACTCGACGCGGGTGATCTTGCCCGAAGCGTCGCGAAGGAAGGCGATATGGCCGCCCTGGGCCAAGGCGTGAAGCGTCCGTTGTTCCGGCTTGGAAACGTTCATGTCGGTAGAACCTGTAATCATCGGTGTGACAACGCGGCAGCACTGCGCGAAAAGGCGTGTGCGAGCCATGGCGAAGGCAGATAACCGGCGACACCTCGTGCGGGATGACGAAGTGGCGGTTATCGGATGATTACTATCTCCAACATACAAGCCTCGGATCGGGGAGGGCGCAGCCACGAAAGCGTGCTGCGATGCGGCAGTCTAACGAAGCTGGCGAAGCGACGGCAAGAAACTGCCTGCGTCGCTATGCCGCCGTGCGACGCTTGCGCCTTTGTGAGGGAGTTCGCCTCGCCCCGCGGCGGTCCGCGCTTTCATTATCGGGGGAAGCGGGAGGTATCCATGTTTCGCACGGCGCTGACGCTGTTCATGTCTTCGTTGGCAATTCCTGCCGTCGCCTCGATGAGATGCGGCACGCATCTGGTGGACGAGGGCGACAGCGTCGAGCAAGTCCTGGAAAGGTGCGGGCAACCGCTGAGCAGGATCGTCAACGAGCCTGCCCTGCGCAACAACGGCGTGCCCAAGTTGAATGCTGCACGCACCGAATTCTGGGTGTATGGCCCCAGTGGAGGCGTCTACCGACACTTGCGCTTCATCGATGGCAAGCTGGTCGAGATTCGGCTCGAGCGGAAGTGATACGAAGCTGTTGAGGAGTTATTCCTACAGATAATTACTAATTTGCTGCGGAACACCGTGAAAGAGCGCTGAGAGAGAAGACGAGCCGGGTGCGGGCCCAGGTGGATGCGTCTTCCGTCGTGTAGGAATTGCCCGATATCGGGCGGCGGGGGGGAAGGTTGCGGGCCACCCTGATCGCATACCTGAAAAGTTGGCGGCGTAATCTCCGCGATTTTCAGGCGAGGACGCGTCGTGTTGAAGTTATTGGTCGTGGTTGCTTTCCTGTTCATTGGCGGAGGCATGGCCATGGGAGAGCCTGGGGGGGCGGATGGGTTTTCCGCTGTCGCAGCGGTCGATCCGGGAGCGAACCCCGAAGCGCAACTGGACGGGGAGCCTCAGGAGGTCAGCGAAGCGCCGGCCTATCGCGTGGATGACCTCACCTTCCTGTACCTCACCCATGAGGTCTATCTGGAACCCTACGTTTCCTGCCGTCCGAAAGTCCTGGGCGAACGTTCGTACGTTGCCTGCTGGAACGAAACCTATTCCGGCCGCTCCCCGCTGAACTTCTGGGAATACGACGAGGGTGACTTCCTCGCCCTCAACGACCCGGCACGTGTGTTGGCCGAGGGGAAGTTCGCCAGCGAGCAGCACATCGGCGAAGCGCCCCTGCCGCTGCCTCTGGATATCGATCTGGACCAGTTGGAGCGGGCCTACTCGCTGATGATGTAAGGAAGAGGAACCTTCCGGCTGCGCCTCCACCGAAATCCATGGGGCGCTTCCGATCTTTCCCGGGCTTTACGCGGTAAAGCCTGAAAACAGAAAGCCCCCGAAACACTAGGCATTTCAGGGGCTTGGCAGGGTGATTTGGAGCGGGCGAAGGGAACAGCACCAAGTTCTCAACTAGTTGATTAATATCTATTCTTTGACGATGTAAAAAATAGAATGAGTTCTACCCCCATTTCCACGGACGCTTTGAAAGGGCTGAAAACTTCAGATATTACCGGGCAACTCTATGACACATTCGTGGGTTGTGAAACCGCTCGATATCCTCAAATAGGTCTGCCCGAGTCTCATCGCGAGTTCGATTAATGGCAACGCGCTCCCGGTTGAGCAGACCGAAGAAGCCTTCACAAGCAGCGTTATCGCCAATGTCCGCCGGCACTCATGCTGCGAACCAGCGTGTTGCGAGTCAGAAAGCGTTGGTAATCAGCAGCACTGGTGATGGCTGCCACGATCCGAAGGCAGTATTACTGACCAATCGCCCTGGCGTTGCCAGATTGCCATTCCCACCGCTCGGGTCGTCATCTGCCGATCCTGACGATGATGCATCGACCAGCCAATCACCAGCTTGCTGTACAGGTCGAGCACCACGCGCAGGAATAGTCTGCCCTCAAAGGTGGCGGCTTCCGTGATGTCGGTGAGCCACTTGCGCTTCGGCTCCAGGGCGGTGAAGTCGCGCTCCAGTAGATTTTTCACGCCAGTTGGGCGACCAGAGGAAACTCTACCAAAGCCGGGCTTCTTCCGACGTGACCATCCTTGAATTCTCTTTGCGGACATCAAGCGAGCAATGCAGTTCAGGCTGACTGGGTAGAACCCTTGCGACAAGGGTACTGTTCTGGCTGATGTTTCCTGGCGAACATTGGACCTACGGGTTTCTCAGCTTCCTGATGCCCCATACCGTTGTGAATCACGTCGAGCAACGGCCGATGGCAAAGACCACCAGAAGCGCAATCGCCCATATGACGTACCTGCGCATTTCAGGGGTGGGCGCTGGTACAGGGACTTGCGCGACGATTCCTTTTTGGCTGTCCGCCTCATGAATGGCCGACGGCTCCTTGGCCAGGTTCTGCTCCAGGCGGGCGTTCGCCTGGAGCAGTTGTTCTTTCAGCGATGCGTTTTCCTGGGCGAATTTGCCCAGGCTCTCCTGCAGCTCCTGCCGTTGTGTGATGTCGCGGGCGGTCTCCATCAGTGCCTGCCCCAGGATGGACGGTGTGGAGAACGACCGGTCCGCATGCTTGTCCAGCAACATCACATTGTCGTCGTGCCCCAGAGCCGTATAGAACGGGCGCCCGCAGGCCAATAGCGCACAGGCCACCTCCCGTGAATCTCCGATGACTTCCAGGCTATCACCGCCGCCTCTAGCAATCACCAGCACTTGAATGGCGGGGTCTTGGCATACCTTGGCCAGGTCGCTTAGGAACTGCTCGGGCTCCATGAAATTCGTCTCTACCCTGCGACAGTGGGAGAAGACGGGGAGCGATTGTGCCGCTGCCGCCAGGTCGTTCCAGGCCGTGCCGGTGGCGAGTATAGCGATGGCTTCCAGTCCGTGTTTGGCGAGTGCCGCCTCCAGGGACACCCGCGGTTGCTGGCGTACCAGGGGGGCGGGTGACACAAGGGGGACCGGCTCATAGGGTACCCAGCTACCGACGACATCACCCACCAGGATGACTTCGTGGGTCGTGCGGAATGTCTCCGACTTCTTGATGCGCAGTGAGCCATGGAGAACGACGGGAGCATCATTGCGGACAGCAGCGTGGGGCTGCAATTCGAAGCGGATACTGGCATCCCCCAGTACCAGGCGGCCATATATCTTGAGAACCTTGTCGTCCCCATTCCTCGACCAGTACTTCACATCGGTGGCCATGCCTTTGACGGTGACAGGACCACTGGGCGCATTAACCCTCAGTGTCTCGGCGAGCGCCTCGGGGGTCAGTGCCAGCTCGCCGGCTGGAGAGGCGGGTATGTCGATTCCATTGGCTGAATTCATCACAATGTCCACCCATCGTATTGAACTGAGGCTGGCGCTGGCTTGCCGCCGACTCAAGCATTGGAGAGGGAACGTACAAACGTTTGTGGCAAACGACCGCGCCAGGCCGTTGAGGTCCTTCGCCATGATGCCAACATATAAGAAGTCCCCCGCGGAACCTGCATTGTCTTGGCGAGCACTGCACGAAGTCGCACTCAAGCCGTCAGTTCGTCAGGCTTCACCAGTCTCCCGCTCGATACAGTCGGGAGTTGCACTGATTGCATATGAATACTCGCCGTGTATCGGTGGAACTGTTGAAGCCCCAGTTCTTGATGCTGCCTGAGTTGCAGGCTGCACACCGGATTCCATGGGCTGTTTTGCAATGGGGGTAGGCCTTGAGGTACTCCGGCAGCGTCATCGTTGATTTGGCCACGCGGCTCGCCTCGGTGATGACCAGATAGACCCTTCGCAGAAGAAAGCCGAGGACAGCTAGCAGTAGCAGCGTGCTCAAGAGATTTTTTATGAATTCCATAGCTTCCTCCCGACTTTCCCGATGAATCCCGAATTACCGTACATCACCTGGAGGAACGGCCAATGACGGTACTCCAGATTACCTTGGAGACTGTAGAGTTGGATCGTGGGTGACGTTCGTCAGAATAATCTCTTTTGGCATTCAGATCTTCCTGCCAACTCTGCTGGGTTCTGAGTCTATGCTCGGCAGCAAGCTCAGGGGCGTGGATGACCTGCTTCCCGTCTTCAGTACCACGCCGAACTTAGTAGAGTCTGTTTTCCAAGCAGGAGACGGCAGTGAAAAAGCGTTTTACCGAAGAGCAGACTCTCGACTTCCTCAAGCAGGCGGAGGCCGGTGTGCCGATGGAGGAGCTGTGTCGGCGGCATGGCTTCAGTGATGCCTCGTTCTACACCTGGCGGG
>NZ_KV828376.1:0-1161 GCF_001836405.1 Pseudomonas sp. HMSC057H01
ATCCGGAGACTGGGCGGTATGTGGAGAGTGATCCGATTGGGTTGGCAGGAGGACTTAATACATATGTATATGTCGAAGGAAACCCCCTTGCCTATGTAGATGAATGGGGGCATTCAAAAACCAATGGAAAGCATGCAAACAAATCAAGCCCAATGACAGTGGGCGACTTTAACAAGAACTCTGACCCTGCCAAGATACAAGAAGCAATCAGAGAGGCCGAAACCAATGGGAAAAACGCACATGCAAAAGCACTCAAGGGACTACTGAAAGTAATTAAACGTACTAAAAGCCTAACCCCGCATGGTGTTATAGAGGACATCCTGGAAAATCTATGTGAATCCCATCCTGAGGAACCGGCCTGCAAAATATTTACTCCACCTCCCGCTATAGTTTGGTGCAAAGAAGGAGAAACTTCGCCTCCCTTACCCCCTATGTCCAGTTTAAGTTCCCCGGACCGACCAGAAATTATAGATCTTGGCCAGCTATAAGGATCGCCATATGACCACCAGTGACGGAATAACAGATAGCGACTGGGAAAGCATTATCATTTCTGCAGAGGAGATTGCCGAGTTGACAGGCAGGGAGATAGATGCTCGCTTTGCTCAAAAAAAGATACTTTTCCAGCTAGATAGATTGGAGAAAAAATATGGCCGCCTTCCAACCATACTAAGCACAAAAGCGGACTATATCGACTCTACTGACGAGCGGCTATCTTTACTCAAAGAGGCATATATAACGGCTGACGAAATTCAGGACAAAAAAAACAAGGCATTTATCAGCAGTTCCATCATAGAAGTCTATCTAGAATTGCCAGAAAAAAAATCCTTTGCCCTGTACTGGTTAGAGAAATTCGAGAGCGACCTGAAAGACTATCCCAAGGACGAATATCTTCTCGATCTACACGTGCAGTTCAATAAAAAACTTAATCAACCAAACCCTAGCAATCAGTAAATAAAACAATAGAGAAAGGGAAAGGTACGGAAAAATGGAAATATTTATTTCCCATATAAACCAGAAGCCGTCCTTCTTCAGTTCCTTCGGTTTCTCACGCCCCGCTACGAAGTAGGGCGAATAATCGCACCGCCAGAGAAAAGGAGACAGATTTATTTTTACGAGAAAAGGAGACAGATTTATTTTTACTACTCTAATTCCAGCGACTGC
>NZ_KV828377.1:0-807 GCF_001836405.1 Pseudomonas sp. HMSC057H01
AGAGTAGGGAAAATAAATCTGTCCCCTTTATTCGGCCCCCTTTATTCGCTTTGGGTAATTAGCGTCAACGCACATTTCGCGCAATCAAGAGAGCGCGCTCTATCATGTTTTGGGTGATATACGGAACAAACCCTAATCTGTCACCCTGCTCGAAGCTGAATTGATAATTTGCAAGACAGCTAACGTCTCCAGCTATCGCCAAAGCTGCCAAGTGCCGCAACGGCATAGCACCCTTCGAATTTGTTGGCAAAGCTCTATAAGCTGCCAAGCCTTTTTCTATATCTTGAGCAGAAGCCCAAGATATAGCACTTTGAGAAAGTCTAACGACATCATCCAGTGAGAAATCGACTATTTTCTCCGGCACGTCATTACTCACAATAATCGGCACATAATTACTGGCCTCACCCAAAACGAATGCAACTGCCGCCGTAAAATTCTTCGTAGAAACAGATGGCATTAATGAAACCCTAAAATGATCAGAGCGCTTCCCTATAGTTGGAATAATCTGAACCTGGACTTCACCAATTTCGATTAGGCAAAAATAATCCCCAGCCTCATCTTTGTCGCATCTCCAGCCAAGCCCTTCTAGAGCTGACAATATCTCTATTTCTTTCACTACTTAGCACCTGGAAAATTCATGACCTCAACCGGAATTCCATTGGGATAGCCTTCTTGAGAAAAGGGACAGAAAAGGGGACAGATTTATTTTTCCTACTCTAATTTTGACTAGTGTTTATATTTCTCATTCCCACTGTATACCACTGCCGATCTTACCACACTGAACCACGTGAAGCGGATAGTTCAGTA
>NZ_KV828378.1:0-776 GCF_001836405.1 Pseudomonas sp. HMSC057H01
TTAGAGTAG
The DNA here is from genome assembly GCF_001836405.1 of Pseudomonas sp. HMSC057H01. Taxonomy (NCBI): domain Bacteria; kingdom Pseudomonadati; phylum Pseudomonadota; class Gammaproteobacteria; order Pseudomonadales; family Pseudomonadaceae; genus Pseudomonas; species Pseudomonas sp. HMSC057H01. The sequence goes on from NZ_KV828378.1 coordinate 10, forward strand.
GGAAAATAAATCTGTCCCCTTTATGCTCGTGTCCCCTTTATGCTCTCTCGGGCAGCGATCAAGAAGCACGGTCATCCGAAAAGGGTTAAGTAAGTACCATTCAGATCTGTCCCTTTACGACCAGAAAGAGAGTTTATCTAAAAGCTCTTTTACTTTCTCAGTATCTTCAGGATGGCGCTGAAGATACTTTTCACAAGCGAGCCGAATGAACTTAGAACAAACAGCCTCGCTCACAACAATGGTGTCTTCATCCTTCGGGGGATAGCCATAAGAAAACTCAACCCCCTCGAAGTGCTCCTCATCAAACGGACTATTTTCATCAGGGAAGTTACAGTACGCCCCATCCGTACTGAACCCCCATCTCTTCACGATATAGCCAACCGCCTCAATGAAGTAGCCATCATCATACATCCTGTCAAAATACCCTTTAACGACCCAATAAGGGTCTGACTCGCTGTATGGCTGACCAAACAATTCTTTCACAAGCACCTCCTTTACTTCGGGTGGAAACTTGTCACCGCTCCTGTGAACTTATCTAAATACACCCTAAAAGTGACACCCCCGGCAACAGAGTCATATTGACTCAGCCCTTTAGATAGCGCGCCCTTATAGCCGCCAGCTGCGGCCTGCTGCCCTAGATCAAGGATTCCCTGATCAGTAAATTTTCGGATCATAAACAGTTTTCGGGAAATTTTGTCTTTAAATTCAACAATATTCCCTGCCCGATCATAAAGGAAAAAGGGGACAGATTTATTTTTACTACTATA
>NZ_KV828379.1:0-84510 GCF_001836405.1 Pseudomonas sp. HMSC057H01
GGGAAGCGGCTCGGGGATCGCGATCAAGATGCCGTTGACGCCGGGGGCGGCGGACGCCGATGTCGCAGGACGCCCGCTACAACCCGCCAACGCCGGTCTCCACGCCAGCGATCCGAAGCAGAACGGCGAATACCGCTTCGATATCCGTTTGCAGGATATTCCCGGAGACGAAGGATTCCCCTTGATTCATACGCCCTGGCGCATCGTCCAGGGTAAGGAGCACAACCTGGTATTGGAAGGCGAGAGCGACGAGAAGGGACGGTTGGTGCTGGACGACACTCAACAGCGTCAGCTATCGAACGCCTGCGAGCGTGCGCCTGGCGATGTCTGGCTGGTGTATCCGGGGCAACGAATAGGCATCCGTCCGCATCGGGAGCGTGAGGGTTGGGACGCCACGCGCCACGCGCTGGGCGCGCTGGACTTCCATGACACCCTGGGCGGCCAGCGCGCGCCCACCCCGCTCGAACACCAGCGCGGCAAGCTCGACAGTTGCTGCGAAGGCGACCTTTATTCCCACCTACTGGCCAAGGACTGATCCATGTTGCAGAAGAAGCCCTACAACGGCCTCCACGAAAAGGAACTCAACCAGATCAACCAGCAGGATGGCAGCCCCTGCGTAGCCATTTCCGCACCGGGCTGTTTCATCAAGGGGTCCAACCTCTTTTCCGAAAAGCGGGCCGGTAACCGGGTCCGCTTCTTCACCACCGGCCGGGACTACTTCAGCGACCTGGCCAGCGCCCTCGACAGCGCCCTCGACAGCGCCAGTTCGAGCATCTTCATCACCGGCTGGCAGGTCAACTACGACGTCCTCCTCGACGGCCGCCGCAGCCTCTGGCAGTGCCTGCGCCAGGCGCTGGAGCGCTCGCCCGCGCTGAAGGTCTACGTGATGCCCTGGCTCAGCCCTTCCGGCAGCCTCGGCACCTATGACTTCGAAACCATGCTCGCGGTGTTCCAGCTCAACGCCGGACTCGAGGGCGGCGCGCGCGCCTTCTGTACGCCGGCGATCCAGCAGAGCGACATGCAGGGACTGGGCGTCGCCTTCTCCCACCACCAGAAATCCGTGGTGATCGACAACCGCATCGGCTATGTCGGCGGGATCGACCTTGCCTATGGCCGTCGCGACGACAACGATTTCAGCCTCGACGCCTCCGGGCGCCGGGGCAACGACGCCTATAATCCCGGCCTACCGCATCTTGGCTGGATGGCGGAGGACGAACACGTCAGCTCCATGGGCCTGATGATGGCCACCCTGTTCGACCTTTCCAGGCCGCTCGCCAGCCTGACGCTGCATGCGCCCACCCTTCGCCTGTCGCCCTTCCCGCACATCGCCGCCAGCGACGAACCGCTGCTGAGCATTCCCCTCGCACCCAGCCGCGCCCGCGCCCTCAACGGCGCCGCCTACCTTTCCGACCTGTTCCGCAGCCCGATGCTGCCCTCCCTGCAATGGCTCGGCCGCGCCTACAACAGCTCGAAAGAAGGCCTGGACGAAGGCTTCGAACGGCTCGATGCGCTCAGGCGGCAGATGGTCGCCAGCAGCATCCGCGCCATTGCCAACCTGATCGCCGACAACCTCGACGCCCTGCCCATCGAGCCTGAACTCGAACGCCGCCTGCGCGCCTGGCTGGAGGAACTGCGCACGGCCGCGCTCAACCTGCCGGAAGCCCTGCGGATCAAGAGCCTGCTCCTGATCAACCAGTGGATGAGCGAAACCGAACTGGGCCAGGTCCTGACCCTGATCAGCGGCAAGGGCTTCGAAGATATCCCGCAGAACCTGAGCGGCAAGGCCGGCGAGTTGGCCGGCTCGCTGTTCTGGACACTCCACAGGCTGTTGCAGGCCCGCGCCGGAGGCCACCAGCAACCCTATCGCTACCTGGACGAAGCGCCTCAGCCATTGGCCTCGCCGGACAACGCCCGGCTGGCCGCCGACCAGCCGCGCATGCCCTGGCAGGATGTGCATTGCCGCATCGAAGGGCCGTCGGTGTACGACCTGGCGCGCAACTTCATCGACCGCTGGAACGGCCAGCAGGCCTACCTGGCCAAGACGCCGGCGCTACAGGATACGGCGCTGGTACGCAGCGCCCTGGAAGCCGTGATGAAGTGGCTGAACAGCCTGGCCGCCGCCGCGGGATTGGAGAACTACCTGGACGAGAAGCGCAACCTCCGGCTCGAACTGGACCCACCCACGCCCTGCTGGATCAACGCGCCGGAACAGTTGCCGCAAGAGCCGGAGGTGCGCCGCGGCGGCATGACCGTACAGGTACTGCGCAGCGCCGCGGCGCGCATGCTCGAACAGGAGCAGGCCGGCCGCCTCGGCGCGGGAGTGAACCTGCCCTTGCAGGTCGGCGTCTCCACCGAAGGAGTCCAGAGCAACTGCAAGGACGCCATGCTCCTGGCGATTTCCGGGGCGCAGCAGTTCATCTATATCGAGAACCAGTTCTTCCAGAGCGAGTTCGGCAAGGAAGGCGAAGTTTTCAAGGATCTGCCCCTTTCAGGCCCCATGGCCAGTCTGCGCGACGTTGGCAGCCTGCGACGCGACTTCGTCGTCCGGATACGCTTGGAGGAAGCCCTGGAGCAGCGCGACCTCTGGCTGCTGGACTGGGCCGAAGTGGAGAAGATCGCCCAGGAGCCTGGCACCGAGGCCCGCCAGTTCCTCAAGTCGATGCTCGCCATGTGGGGCGTGAACGCCCAGGGCTGGCTCACCCACAAGCTCGGCGAGGCCCAGCACGGCCTGCTCAACGAGATCGGCGAAGCCCTGGCGCGGCGCATCGAACGGGCCATCCAGCGCGAGCACCCGTTCCACGTCTACCTGGTCCTGCCGGTGCACCCGGAGGGCGCGCTGAACGTGCCGAACATCATGCACCAGGTGCACCTGACCCAGCAGAGCCTGGTGTTCGGCGAACAGAGCCTGGTCAAGCGCATTCAGCGGCAGATGGCGCTCAAGGCCCTGGAAGGCAAGTCCGACCCGGCCCAGGCCCGGGAAATCATCGAGCGCAAGGACGCTCGCGGTCGCCCGGTCTACGAACAGCAGGACTGGAGCCGCTACCTGACCCTGCTCAACCTGCGCACCTGGGCGGTGCTCGGCGGGCGGGTGGTCACCGAACAGATCTACGTGCACAGCAAGCTGCTGATCGCCGACGACCGGGTGGCCATCCTCGGCAGCGCCAATATCAACGACCGCAGCCTGCAAGGCGAGCGCGACTCCGAGCTGGCGGTGATGGTGCGCGACAGCGAGCCGCTGACGGTCAGGCTGGACGGCAAGAACGACGCCATCGTCGGCAAGGCCATCCACCAGTTGCGGGTGAATTTGTGGAAGAAGCATTTTGGCTTGAGCCAGGGGCCAGGCGGTTTCGTCAAGCCGGCCAGCGAGTTGAGTGCTTATCTGTCCATCCCGGCGGCTCAAGAGGCCTGGGAAGCTATACAAACATTAGCCAAGGAGAATACTCGTGCCTATGAACGGACTTTCAATTTTATTCCCCAAAATATCAGCCAGACTCAACTGCAACTGACTCCAGAGCCGCCTAAAGGATTTGAGGACGGATTTCCCGCCTCCATATGGCCAACCTGGGCATACAGAAAACCTGGCGAGTTAAGGGCGGGCGGACAACTGATGGAGCCGATGCCATATCAGGAAATCTTCTGGCGCTCATCTAATCTCACTTCGGTGAAAACCTTCCCACCACCCAACGGGGTTTCCGGTTTCATCACGGCTCTACCAACCAGTTGGACCCGTGGTGAGCGCAATGATTCTGGCTTGAATCTAAGCATCCTGGCACATCAGGACAGCAGATCGCTTCCCACCCAGGTCGCCATGAATGGAGATAGCTCGGCACAAGGAAAGCATCGCACATGAAAAGGGTTTTGATGGGTCTTATCCTATTGAGCAGCTCGAATATAACTTGGGCAGAAGCCCCCTCAAGTAAATACCAGGAGTGTCTGGGTCGAATGACCTTCGAGATACCGGAGGAGATGGAGTGGGCAACTTATGATGCCTCACGAGTCTGGCAGATATCCAAAGGGGGGGGGCATAACTTTACCGCCGAGGTGACCGCCGTAGGTGACAACGGCAGCTATGACTACGACAGTATGATTTTTTACGTTTCCGAAAAGGTTGATAAAAATGAATTCCATAACGCCTCAAACTACATAAAAGGAACAGCAGAAATATACCAAGACCATCTTAGAGAAAACATAAAACTAGATAAGAAAGCAATAAGTACGCTCCAAAAAAACAAGAGCGAAGAGAAAAGTATTGAACGGATAAAAAAAGGAATCGCAGAAATGGAGGCCAAGATTCCTCTCGCCAAGATCTACGAACACGATCTCGGCATCCCCGACTCCCATATCCTTGGCAGCAAGAATATCCCCTTCCATGTCCTGCTCTGGCGCAACCAGCGGGTCTATTACTTCACCTTCTCCAAGCCGACCGAGAACTCCGCCCAGCGCATCAAGGACCTAATCGCCCGTTTCCGCACCCGCGAGCTTTACGAAGTGCCGAACGAACCGGGCATCTGCTTCCCCTACGGCTTTATCGCCGACGACGGCAAGACCGCCTACGAACTGAAGAACAGCCTGCGTTTCACCCGCACGCCCAACGTGATCTTCAGCCTGCTCACCGCCTCGGCCAACGATCCCTGGCAGACCCGTCCCACCAGCGGCCTCTACGACAGCGACTTCCGTCCCGGCTACGACCGGCAGAAATGGAAAAAAAGCGCGCTGCTCGACAGCCTCCACATCGGCAAGCGCCTGGCCGCCTTCGAAGGCTGGCGCCTCGACCCGCGCCCCGACTCCGGCGAACGGGAACGCGCCTGGTTCGGCCTGGCCCATACAGGCGGCACCCTCGATCCGCTGGTAGCGATCCAGGTGCAGACCTTCCAGAAAGGCACCGACGACCTCACCGACTACACCCCGCCCCCCGAAGAAGTACTGCCCCGCCTGAAGGCCCTGAGCCAAAGCATCGAGCAGCGGCTGGCGCGCTGAAACCCACATCGCGGGCACTTGCACGAGCCTCCGCCATGGACCATGGGTCCTGGCGGCGCCTGCGACTGACTGGGTTGCCATGCCAAACTGCGAAGGTACGCTAGCCTTGCAGGGCAATCCCACCCGATAATAGGGGATTTCCCCGACGGCCCCGGCCCTGCAACGAATGCTTCGCGTATGACTGAACTCGCCCTGATCCTGGTCAGTGCCATCCTGGTCAACAACTTTGTCCTGGTGCAGTTCCTCGGCCTGTGCCCGTTCATGGGCGTGTCGCGGAAGATCGAGACGGCCATCGGCCTGTCCCTCGCCACCACCTTCGTCCTGACCCTGGCGGCGATGTGCAGCCATATCCTGCAACGCTACGTGCTGCGCCCGCTGGACCTGGAGTACCTGCGCACCATCGGCTTCATCCTGGTGATCGCGGTGGTGGTGCAGTTCACCGAGATGCTGGTGAAGAAGACCAGCCCGCTGCTGTACCGGGTGCTCGGCATCTTCCTGCCGCTGATCACCACCAATTGCATCGTCCTCGGCGTCGCCCTGCTCAACGCCAACAAGGCTGAATACGGCTTCCTCCAGGCCACTACCCAGGGCTTCGGCGCCGGGCTGGGCTTTTCCCTGGTGCTGGTGCTGTTCGCCGCCCTGCGCGAGCGCATCGCCATCGCCGACGTGCCGGCGCCGTTCCGCGGCGCGGCCATCGGCATGATCACCGCCGGCCTGATGTCGCTGGCGTTCATGGGCTTCAGCGGGTTGGTCCGGCCATGAACGGCGTGTTCCTGGCGATCGGCGCGCTGCTGCCGATCTGCCTGGCCGGCGGTGCGCTGCTCGGCTATGCGGCGGTGCGCTTCCGCGTCCAGGGCGACCCGGTCGCCGAGCAGGTCAACGCCCTGTTGCCGCAGACCCAGTGCGGCCAGTGTGGCTACCCCGGCTGCAAGCCCTACGCCGAGGCGATCGCCGCCGGCGACAAGATCAACAAGTGCCCGCCGGGCGGCGAAGCGACCATCCGCGCCCTCGCCGACCTGCTCGACCTGGAGCCCGAGCCGCTCGACGCCGCCGAGGAAACCCCGCCGCGGGTAGCCTACATCCGCGAGGCCGAATGCATCGGCTGCACCAAGTGCATCCAGGCCTGCCCGGTGGACGCCATCGTCGGCGCCGCACGGCTGATGCACACGGTGATCGCCGACGAATGCACCGGTTGCGACCTGTGCCTGGAGCCCTGTCCGGTGGACTGCATCGAGATGCGCGAAACCCCAGACGACGTGCGCCACTGGAAATGGCCGCAGCCGTCGCCGCGACTGATCGCCAGCGACCGGGAGCGAGCGGCATGAGCGCCCTGCACGCCTTCCCCGGTGGCCTCTGCCTGCCGGCCAACAAGGAGCGCTCCACCGCCCTGCCGATCCAGCAGGCGCCGCTGGCGCAGCGCTACATCGTGCCGCTCGGCCAGCACATGGGCGCGCCGGCGCGGCCTTGCGTGGAAGTCGGCCAGGCCGTGCTCAAAGGCCAGACCATCGCCCTCCCGGACGGCACCGTCAGCGCCGCGCTGCATGCCCCGACCTCGGGGACCGTGGTGGCGATCGGCGCACACCCCTATCCGCATGCCTCCGGTCTTCCCGCGCCGGCCATCGTCATCGCCAGCGACGGCCTGGAGCGCTGGACCGAGCTGCATCCCTGCCCGGACTTCCGCGCCGAAAGCCCGCTGGCGCTGCTCGAACGTATCCGCGCGGCCGGCATCGGCGGTCTCGGCGGCGCCGGCTTCCCCACCGCCGCCAAGCTCGCCGCGCGCCCGGCGGACAAGATCCATACGCTGGTGGTGAACGGCGCCGAATGCGAGCCCTACATCAGCGCCGACGACCTGCTCATGCGCGAGCGCGCCACGCAGGTGCTGAGCGGCATCGATATCCTGGTGCAGATCCTGCGCCCCGAAGAGGTGCTGGTCGGCATCGAGGACGACAAGCCGGAAGCCATCGCCGCCCTCGGCGCCGCCCTCGGTGAACGGCCCTATCGCATCGTCGCCCTGCCGACCCGCTATCCCTCGGGCGGCGAGCGCCAGCTGATCCAGTTGCTCACCGGCAGGGAAGTCCCCGCGGACGGCCTGCCGGCGGACATCGGCATCCTGTGCCAGAACGTCGGCACCCTGGCCGCCGTGCACGATGCCGTCGTCCTCGGTCGGCCGCTGATCTCGCGGATCACCACCCTCGCCGGCGGCGCCCTGGAGCGGCCGATGAACGTCGAGGCGCTGATCGGCACGCCGGTGCACGAGCTGCTGGCGTTCGCCGGCCTCGCCGAGGGACGCCTGGAACGCGTGCTGATGGGCGGGCCGATGATGGGCTTCGCCCTGCCCGATCTCTCGGTGCCGCTGATCAAGACCTGCAACTGCCTGCTCGCCGGCGATGCCACGGAGCTGCCGGAACCAGTGCCGGCCATGCCCTGTATCCGCTGCGGCGACTGCGCCCGGGTCTGCCCCGTCAGCCTGCTGCCACAACAACTGCATTTCTTCGCCCTGGGCGACGAGCACGAGCAATTGCTCGCCCACAACCTGTTCGATTGCATCGAATGCGGCGCCTGCGCCTACGTCTGCCCGTCGAGCATTCCCTTGGTGCAGTACTACCGCGCGTCCAAGGCGGAAATCCGCGAGCAGCGGCAGAAGCTGCTGAAGGCCGAACAGTCCCGCGAGCGTTTCGAGCAACGCCAGGCTCGCCTGCGCCGCGACGAGGAACGCCGGGCCGCAGAACGCGCCCAACGCGCCGAGAAGGCCGCGCGGGCGCGCGCCGCCCAGACCGAGCGCGAGGAAGCCGCCCCCGCCACGGCGGTCGACCCGGTGCAGGCGGCGATCGAGCGGGCCAGGGCGCGCAAGCAGGCCGGTAGCGGCAGCGAACGGCTGAAACGGCTGAAGATCGAAGCGAGCATGGCGCGGGTGGCGCTGAAGAAGGCCGAGAAACAGTTGCTCAGCCACGACACCCCGGAACAGCATGGCCTGGTCGCGGAACTGCGCGCCGCCGCCGAGGCCGCCGACAAGGCCCTGGCCGATGCCGAAGCCAGCCTGCCGCGCGACCTACCCAGCGCACCGCCTGCCGCGCTCGACGACGAAGCCGAACTGAAGAAGGCCAAGGCCCAGGCCGCCATGGCCCGCGCCCAGCTCAAGCGCTCGGAAAAGGCCTTCGGCGAAGCGCCCGGCGCCGAACAGCGGGCGACCCTCGACGAACTGCGCGCCGAGGTCGAGCGTTGCGAAGCCACCCTGGCCCGCCTCGAGCGTCACGCGCCGAAGCCCGCGGCGCCCGGCGACGACGGCCAGGCGGCGCTGAAGCGGGCGAAGATCGCCCTGGTCGGCAAGCGCGCGGCCTTGAAGAAGGCCGAGCAGGCCGGGGTGATGGACAGCGAGCTGGAACGCCTGCGCGGCGAGCTGCAAGCCGCCGAGCGCGACCTGCATGCCGCCGAGGACGCCTGCGGCAAGCCGGCGCCGGAGCTGGTGCGGATCGACAAGCGCCCGGTCGACCCGCGCACCCGCGAGCTGAAGACCGAGCTGGCCTACGCCCGCGCCGCCCTGAAGAAGCTCGAACGCCTGGCGAACGCCGACCCCGCCGCACTCGCCGCCGCCCGCGCGCGCCTGAGCGCCGCCGAGCGCGCCCTGACCGAACACGGTACGGAGTGACCATGGCCCTGCCCCGCCCCACCTCGCCCCACGCCCGCGGCTCCAACCGTACCCCGGCGATCATGCGCCTGGTGCTCGGCGCCTGCGTCCCCGGCCTGCTGACGCTGACCTGGCTGTACGGCCCGGGCACCCTGCTCAACCTGGCCTGGGCCAGCCTCGTCGCGCTGGCCTGCGAGGCCGCCATGCTGGCCCTGCGCAAACGTCCGCCGGGGGTGTTCCTCAAGGACGGCAGCGCGCTGGTCACCGCCCTGTTGCTGGCCGTCGCCCTGCCGCCCTACGCCCCCTGGTGGCTGACCCTGGTGGCGACCTTCTTCGCCCTGGTGTTCGGCAAGCACCTGTACGGCGGCCTCGGACAGAACCCGTTCAACCCGGCGATGCTCGGCTACGTCGTGGCGCTGGTCTCGTTTCCCCTGGAAATGACCCGCTGGCCCTCGCCGGACAGCGCCCTCGGCCTGCCCGACAGCCTCCGCGAATTCCTCGGCCTCGCTACCCGACCGGACGCCTGGGCCCACGCCACCGCCCTCGACGTGCTGAAGACCGACCGCAGCCTGACCGTCGACGAGCTGTTCGCCGGCAACCCGGCCTTCGGCCACCTCGGTAGCGCCGGCAGCGAGTGGGTCAACCTGGCGTTCCTCCTCGGCGGCCTGTTCCTGCTCTGGCGCCGGCTGTTCACCTGGCACGCGCCGCTGGGCATGCTCGCCGGCCTGTTCGCCATGAGCCTGCTGTTCTGGAATGGTTCCGGCTCCGATTCCCATGGCTCGCCACTGTTCCATCTGTTCAGCGGGGCGACCATGCTCGGCGCCTTCTTCATCGTCACCGACCCGGTGTCCGGCGCCACCAGCAATCGCGGGCGGCTGGTCTTCGGCCTCGGCGTCGGCGTCCTCACCTACGTCATCCGCGCCTGGGGCGGCTATCCCGATGGCGTGGCGTTCGCCGTGCTGCTGATGAACCTGGCGGCGCCGACCATCGACTACTACACCCGGCCGCGCACCTACGGCCATCGCAAGGCCGAGCGCGGCTTCAAGGCAGGCGACTGATGGACGCCGCGACTCGCCGTTCGATGCTGCGCAATGCCCTCCTGCTCGGGCTCTTCGCCCTGGTCGGAGTGGGCCTGGTAGCACTGGTGCAGCAATTCACCGAAGCGCGCATCGCCGAAGCCCAGCGCGAGGCGCGCGGCCGCGCCCTGCTGGAACTGCTGCCGCCGGGCAGCTACGACAACCATCCGCTGGACAGCCAGGTGCCAACCTTCGCGCCGAAGCTGCTCGGCCTGGATGCGCCGCGTCCGGCCTATGTCGCCCGCCTGCACGGCCAGGCCAGCGCAGTGATCCTCCAGGCCAGCGCGCCGGATGGCTACAGCGGCGCCATCCAGCTACTGGTCGGGGTCACCGCCCAGGGCCGGCTGCTCGGCGTACGGGTCGTCGCGCACAAGGAAACCCCCGGCCTCGGCGACCGCATCGAACTGGCCAAGAGTCCCTGGGTGCACGGTTTCGACGGCAAGAGCCTGGGCGATCCGGCGGACGCCGGCTGGGCGGTGAAGAAGGACGGCGGTACGTTCGACCAGTTCGCCGGCGCCACCGTCACCCCGCGCGCCGTGGTCCGCGCCGTGCACAAGGCGCTGCGCTACTTCGACGCCAACCGCGAACGCCTGCTCGCCCCCGAAGAGGCTGCCGGACATGAGTGAACAAGATTTCCGCGAGATCGCCCGCAACGGCCTGTGGCGCAACAACCCGGGTCTGGTCCAGTTGCTCGGCCTGTGCCCGCTGCTGGGCACCAGCAACTCGACGGTCAACGCCCTCGGCCTGGGCCTGGCCACCATGCTCGTGCTGGCCTGCTCCAATGCCGCGGTATCGTTGGTGCGCGGCGCGGTGAGCGAGGCGATCCGGCTGCCGGCGTTCGTCATGATCATCGCCGCGCTGACCACCTGCATCGAACTGCTGATGCAGGCCTGGACCTACGAGCTGTACCAGGTCCTCGGCATCTTCATCCCGCTGATCACCACCAACTGCGTGATCCTCGGCCGCGCCGAGGCCTTCGCGGCGAAGAACGGCGTGCTGCGCGCCAGCTTCGACGGACTGCTGATGGGCCTCGGCTTCGCCCTGGTCCTGCTGGTCCTCGGCGGCCTGCGCGAGCTGCTCGGCCAGGGTACCCTGCTGGCCGACATGCACTTGCTGTTCGGCCCGGCGGCGGCGGACTGGAAGATCCAGCCGTTCCCGCAGTACCAGGGCTTCCTGCTGGCGATCCTGCCGCCGGGCGCGTTCATCATGCTCGGCCTGCTGATCGCCCTGAAGAACCGTATCGATGAAAGCCTGGCGGAACGCGCCAAGGTGCAGGCGGGCGACGTACCCGCCACCCAGCGCCAGCGCGTCCGCGTCACTGGAGTGATTGAATGAATGCCGCCAAGCGCGCGGAGATCTTCCGCCGACTGCACGAAGACAACCCCGAGCCAAGGACCGAACTGGCCTACACCACCCCCTTCGAACTGCTCATCGCGGTGATCCTCTCCGCCCAGGCCACCGACGTCGGGGTGAACAAGGCCACCGCCCGCCTCTATCCGGTGGCCAACACCCCCGAGGCGATCCACGCCCTCGGCGTCGAGGGGCTGTCGGAGTACATCAAGACCATCGGCCTCTACAACAGCAAGGCGAAGAACGTCATCGAAACCTGCCGCATCCTCATCGAAAAGCACGGCGGCCAGGTCCCCGACAACCGCGAGGACCTCGAAGCCCTCCCCGGGGTTGGCCGCAAGACCGCCAACGTGGTGCTCAATACCGCCTTCCGGCAACTGGCCATGGCGGTGGACACGCATATCTTCCGCGTCGCCAACCGCACCGGCATAGCACCGGGAAAGAACGTTCTGGAAGTGGAGAAGAAACTGCTGAAGTTCGTGCCGCGCGAGTACCTGCTCGATGCCCACCACTGGCTGATCCTGCATGGCCGCTACGTCTGCAAGGCGCGCAAGCCGCAATGCGGAAGCTGTCGGATCGAGGACCTGTGCGAATACAAGCACAAGACTTCAGACGATTGATCAACTATTCGAAATCCTATCTTTACGATTGAAAAAATCTTTTTTACCAGCCACGGCTTTGTCGCTATAAGGTGCGCCATTACCACCCCATAAGTTGGAGTGAATGTCATGGCAAAAGCCAAAGAAGAACTCGAGATCGACGACGAAGCCGGCGTTGAAGAGGATGACGGCGAGGAAACCAGCGTCGAGGTGGCCAAGACCAACCTGACCAAGCGTCGCATCATCGACAACCTGCTGGAAGAACGCCGCCTGCAGCGCCAGTTGTCGGACTACGACTTCGACCTGTGAGCAGCGCCGTCCACACCGCAAGCAAGCCCCGCAATTGGCGGGGCTTCGTTTTTCCGGCGGCCATGAAAAGCCCGCCGAAGCGGGCCTGAACACCAGTGCGATCGAGCCGAGACCGCCATGCCCAGCCGGCACGCGCCGGGCGGCGGCCACGGCAACCGCTATCCGACGGTTGCCGTCCCGGCCGTCCCGGATAACGCCCTCAGGGTCGCAGTTCGAACAGCGCCGGCAGCGGCGGCCACTCCGAAGGCACCTTGCGGAAGCGACTGAAGCCGGCGGCCTCGGCCATCTGCCGCGCGCGGTCCTCGCCCATGAAGGCGCCGAGGCCCTCGCCGCCGTGGGACAGCGAACAGGTCATGCAATACAGCGTGCTCTGCGGGTACATCACGCGACCGAACAGGTTCATGTTCTCGTGCAGTTCCTGCGACAGGTTGAGTTCCACCATCAGGTAGGTCCCATCGTCGGCGGTCGACTCGCGCAGGTCCTTCATCATCTGCTGCGGGTCGGTCGCGTCGTGGATGACCACGAAGGTCGTGACGAAGTCGAACTTCTTGCCCGCCAGCGCATCGGAATCGCTGACCTCGAAGCGCACCCGGTCGCCGACCCCCGCAGCCTCGGCGTTCGCCCGCGCGCGTTCGATGGACGGCGCGTGGAAGTCACAGCCATAGACCTGGGCTTCGGGGAACGCCTTGGCCATCATGATCGCGGCCAGCCCGCTGCCGCAGCCGAAATCGAGCACGCTGCCACCCGCCTGGAGCTTTTCCTTGACGCCATCCAGCGAAGGAATCCAGTGCTGCACGAGGAAGTGCTTGTACCAGGGCATGGTCATGCGCTCCATGCCTTCCCAGGTTTCCAGCGGGAAGGATTCCTCGGGGCAACCGCCGCCGCAGCGGAAGGCCTCGATGATCTTCGGCGCCATGCTCACGAAGGGCACGCTCAACTGGATGATCCCGCCGGCGAAATAAGGCGAGTCCTCGTCGGCGAGCACCGGGACGAACTCGGCCGGCAACCGATAGCTCCTGCTCTGCGGATCGTAGGCCAGGTAGTTGCCGGTGACCATGCTGCCCAGCCATTCGCGCAGGTAGCGGGTGGTGTAGCCGGTCTGCTGCGCCAGCTCTTCCAGGGTCACCCATTGGCCATGGGCGAGCGCCTTGAACAGCCCCAGGCGGTCGCCGATGTAGAGCATCGCGCCGCGCAGGGTATTGCCGTAGTCCTCCATGATCCGCGCTGAAAACTGCTTGACCTTCGCGGTTTCGATCTCGTTAGCCTTTGTCATTCTTGTTCTCCGTTGATGTGCAGTACCGCCGCCTCTGGCGGCGGGTGATTCAGTGGTGGCTGGCGACCTTGTCCAGCACCTTGTCGACGATGGTCCCGGCCATGCCGAGATGGGTCCGCGGCTCGAACAGCCTGGCCAGGGTTTCCTTCGGCATGACGGCGCCCACCCGCGGATCCGACTCGAGCGCCTGGCGCATCGGAATCCGCTTGCGCTGGCAGGCCTGGGTGATCTCGAAGATGATTTCGTAAGCGCTGCTCTTGCCCAGTTGCTTGGCCATCTCGAAGACGAACGCCTCGGTACAGATCGCATCGCTGTATGCATTCGCCGTCCGCGCCATGGTCTCGTCGTGGACCGTGAGCCCGTCGATGGTGTCGGTCAGCAGCGACAGCGCCATCAGCGCATAGTGGGAAACGTCCGCCACCGCACACCACTCCAGGCGCGTGCCGCGGTAGTCCCGCTCGTGCTCGAGGATCATGGCGTCCAGCGCGAGCAGGACCTGGGCCTTGGCCAGCCGGGCCAGCACCACGACCTGCTCGCAGCCTTCCGGATTGCGCTTGTGGGGCATGGTGCTGCTACCGATCTGCTGCTGCGTCCAGCCCACCTCCAGCTCGCCGATCTCCCAGCGGTTCAGGGTGCGGATCTCGTCGGCGATCCGCGCCAGGGACGCGGTGACCATGGCCAGGGTGCTGACGAACTCGGTAACCCGGTCGCGGGACACGTGCCAACCCGCCAGCGGCACGTCCAGCGACAGCCGCCGCGCGAAGCTTTCGAGCAGGAGAATGGCCTCGTCGCCGAAGGCGGCCATCGTGCCCACGCCGCCGAACAGTTGCACCACCAGGATCCGCTTGCGCGCCTCGCCCAGGCGTTCGCGGTGACGCAGCAACTCGTCGATCCAGCCGGCCACCTTCAGCCCGAAGGTGGTCGGCAACGCCGGGATCGAGTGGGTCCTGGCGACCATCAGCGCATTGCGGGTCCCGCTCGCCAGCACCGAGAGCCGGTCCAGGAGGATGTCCAGCGCCCGCTCCGTTTCATCCAGCACATCGCGCATTTCCAGGGACTGCGCGGTGTCCTGGATATCCTGCGTGGTCGCGCCGAAATGCACGTACTCGCGCGCGCTGGGGCTGCAGTTCCTTTGCAGCGCGCCCAGCAGGGGCATCAGCGAGTGCCCGGTGCTGGCCACGCCGTCGGCGATCTGCTGCAGGTCGACGGCCGAAAGCCTGGCGGCCTTCGCGATCTCCAGCGCGGCCTCGGGCGGAATGACGCCGACATCGGCCTGCGCCAGCGCCAGCGCCGCCTCCACGTCGAGCCAGCGTTGCAGGCGGCAGTGGCTACAGAAGATCCGTCGGCTCACCGGACCGGCGTAGCCTCCGCCATGGGTTTTAGAGTCAACGATGTGACTGTGTTCGTGCTTGCAGGACGACTCGGCCGGTGCGCCGCCGAAGCTCTGCGGATGCGCGGTGCACGAGGAACGGGCAAGCATTTCCAGCGATTCAGCATCCATCACCTATCCTCCATCACGTACTGGGACTGACCGGGATTTCCTTGGGAAGAGGCGGCGCCTTCGGGCCTGTCGCCCGACGCGCCGGTTCGTGGTTTGTCGGCGACCAGGTCGACCATCTCCGCGGCGAGGCCGACGTAGCCGACGGGGTCGAGCAGTTCTTCGAGCGCCTCGGCGCTGAAACAGCCGCGCAACCTTGGCTGCCCGAGCAGCGCCTCGCGGAACGGAACGCCCTGCCGCTGGGAGGCCTGGGTTATCTCATGGAGCAGTTCGTGGGCGGTCTGCTTGCCGAACTGCCCCGCCAGCGCGAGCATCACCCGCTCCGACAGGATCAGCCCACCCAGGAGGTCGAGGTTGGTGCGCATGCGTTCCTCGCGCACCTCGAGCCCCTCGGCCAGCACCGCCTCCATGCGGGTCAGCAAGGCGCCGGCGTAGACGAACAGCTCCGGCAACGCCGCCCACTCGATGCGCCAGGCGGTGCCGTCGCGCTCGTGCAACTGGAACGCGGCATCGGTGAGCGCCACCATCTGCGCCCGCACCAGCCGCGACAGCGCGCTGACCAGGTCGACCGACGACGGGTTCCGCTTGTGCGGCATGGTGCTGCTGCCCACCTGTCCCGGCCGGCTGCCCTCGCGTACCTCGTCGATTTCGCTGCGCTGCAGGTGGTAGATCTCGTTCGCCACCCGGCCCAGCGTCACCGACACCTGGACCAGCAACCCGGCAACCTCCAGCACCCGGTCCCGGGCGCTGTGCCAACTGGTCGACGGCGCGCCGAGGCCAAGCCTGGCCAGGGTTCGCCGCTGTAGCTCGAAGCCCTGGGCGCCGAACGACGCCAGGGTTCCCACGGCACCGGTCAGGTTGCCGACCAGGACGCGTTCGCGCGCTTCGTCGAAGCGCGCCAGGTGACGGTCGATTTCATCCACCCAGACGGCGACCTTGTAGCCGAAGGTCGTGGGCAGCGCCTGCTGCCCGTGGGTGCGTGCAACCATCGGCGTGTGCTGGTGGCGCAGGGCAAGCGCCAGCAGATGGCCACGGATCGAGTGCAGGAGCCCGAGCGCATGGCCCCAGGCTTCCTTGACCTGCAGCATCAGCCCGGTGTCGAGGATGTCCTGGGTGGTCACGCCATAGTGCACGTACTCCCCCCAGCTACCCTCGCACGACCTCGCCAGGGCGCGGATGGTAGGCACCAGCAGGTGCCCTGTCTCCAGGCTTTCGCGGCCCAGTTGGGTGAGGTCGAAGCGCTCCACCTGGGCGGCGCGGTCGATCTCCCGCGCCGCCTCGTGGGGGATGATGCCCATCTCGGCCTGGGTCGCCGCCAAGGCTCGCTCGACATCCAGCCACCTCCGCACCTGGTTGGTATCGGAAAAGATCGCGGCGAATGCCGGGGACGAGTAGGCGCCCCCGTGTATACGGGATTCCGTAATGTGACTTGGCATTTTCGAGTGCTCGCTTTGTCCCGGTGGAAGTCACTTGACGCTCTGCATCTCTTCCCAGATCGCGTCGTAATAGGCCCTTTCCACACGGAAGTGCTGCGATAGCGAGGTCAGGAACGCATTCTGGAACTGCACGTCCGGAATCCGCCGCGCGATGAGTTGCCATTCGCGCTTGGCCCGCGGCGGTACGAGGCTGATGTGGACCTTGTAGTACTCCGCCTGGTCCTCGCTCAGGCCGGCCTGGAGCAGGGCCCGATAGAGCTTTTCGTGGTTCCCCGGCACGACCAGTTCGGTGATGTAGAACACCGCCAGCCCCCAACCGACCTCGGCATGCCGGAAGGCACGGGCGCGATTGTTCAGGTAGGCGATTTCCTCGGGCATCGTCGAGACGGCCTGGAAGTCCGCCTCCAGGCCGATGGCTTCGAGCAGCTTGGCCAGCAGGCGCGGATGCGAACCCTTTTCGTCTTCCTCGCCCAACTCGCCATAGAGGTAGCGCGCGAGCGCCGCGGCCTCGTCCACATCGGTCAGGTTGACCAACAGATCGGCCGCATCGCGGTACAGGCGGAAGGTGCGGAACCACTGGTGACGGAGGAACACCTGGAGCTGCGCGCGGGAGGCCGAGCCGGAGAACACGTACTGCGACATCGGGTGCCGCTCGCGGGACTGCGCGGCGATTTCCTGTTCGAGACGCTTCTGGAAATCCTCCTCGGACAGCGCCCTGGAAAGATCGGCGGCGGGCATGAAACGCTCTTCGACGCGATAGATCGCCCGGGCCAGCCAACGCCGGGTCTGGGCGGTCGCCACGTCGTCGCTCAACGAAAGGACGTAGAGCAACTGCTGGTACGCGGTATAGGCCTGGCGGTCGCCCTTGAGCCCTGCCTCGGCCAGCGCGGCCAGCTTGCTCGCGGCGCTATCGATCTGGCGGGAAGTAGCGTGGACGGCCAGCGCATCGGCAACGATGCGTGCTTCATCGATGGGCAGGTTCTGCAACTGCGGCAGGGAAAAATTGCGGGTATTCATCCTGTACTCCTTGTTCTTGTTCTGGATAGGCATCAGGCCATGGCCAGGGAATTCGCCTGCATCTGCTCCCAGAGCAGGTCGAAGTAGGCCCGGTTGATTTCGAAGTGGCGCGCCAGCGACTGCATGAACTTGCGCTGGAAGTCTTCGCTCGGCGCGAACTTGGCGATCAGCGCCCACATCTCCTCGGTATCGATCTCGTCCTGGGTGCCGTGCAGGCGATGGAACTCGCTGGGTTGCTCGGGCACGCCCAGGCGCTGCAGGAGTTCGTAGATGCGCCGGTGGTTGACGCAGCTCACCGACTCGACCGCGTACAGGAGCGCAAGGCCCCAGGCGACATCGGTGTGCCGCACGCAACGGATACGGTTGTTGAGGTAAGCCTTCTCCAGCGGATGCAGCGCCGGGAAATCGATGCGCAGCGGAATGTCGAAGTAGGTCATCAGGTGGGACAGCAACGCGGGGTGCGAGCGCTCCGGCGTCTCCGCCCCGGCCTCGCCGTAGAGGTTGCGGTAGAACACCGAGGCGTCCTCGATGTTTTCGAAGCGGAAGGCCAGCTCCGCCAGGAGGCTGTAGAAGTTGTAGGAACGGACCCAATGGTGTTCCAGGAAGAAGCGCACGTCCTCGACCGGCGGCGTGCCCTGGAACAGGTGGACCGACATGGGATGGCGCACCCGGCTGCGCGCCTCGATCTCGGCGTCGACCTTCTTGCGGAACTCCTCCACCGGGACGGCGCTGAAACCGGCCGGCTCGGGAGCGAAACGATCCTCGACCAGGTAGACCTGGCTCGCCATCCAGCGGCGGGTCGGCTCCGTATGCGGATCGCTGCCTACGTGCAGTTCCAGGAGCAACGCCTGGTACTGCGCGTAAGCCGAAGCATCACCGCCCAGGCCTTTGGCCGTGACCGCGAGAATCGCCTCGAGCGCGAGCGTGATCTGGTCCAGGGAGGCACCCGGTTTCAAGGCTTCAGCCAGGAGAACCGATGCATTTCGGGCAGGTTCCGACATTGTCCGCTGGGGGCGGATATTCATATCGGAGGAAGAATTGCAGCATTGCTGTAACGGATTTGAAGTCATTTGGATCACCCTTGTTTTTGTTGTTGTGCGGGGCGACCGTAAAGCTTGCCACGGTGGCAAGGTCAAGCAATGCAGCGGCCTTGTCGGCGGACAACGGAGTTCGCCGAAAGGTGCTCTTCGATAACACTGGATGCGCTGCGAAAAACCCCGAGCTAAAGGCCTGCAAATCCATCGGAGAATAACTTTTAGGGTTTCCTGTCAGCGCCTCTTGCCGTTCACATAACTGTCACCTCGCGGCCGACTGAAATATTGATTTACAAATTCCAAAGCGTTCTTTCCACAATAGCCAAGCGCCATTGATGGCATATGGAACGCGGACTTCAATGAAAATCATTTTCCTATTGCCGGCACTGGGCGAAACGCTACTGTCCGACCCTACGCCTGCGTCATGCCCGTGCACTCAACGGCCCTCCGGATAACCGGCCTCGCTCAACGCCTCGAGGAATGCGTGCTTGTCCAGAGTGCTCTCGACCCTGGCCTCGCGCCGAGGGGGATCGGTCTCTACGCGCGCCTGGGGATCGACGCCGTGCAGGATACGGGTGACAGTCTTGGCACAACCGCCGCAGGTCATGTTCGGAATATGGAAAGAAAACATCGCAACCTCCTGGTTTGTTGACTCCTGCGAACCATGAGTCCTGCCATCGTGACAAGGTCAACTCATAAATCTCTCAGGTAAACCAAACTTTCAAAAATTCATATGAATAGTTCCAGAGGTTATTCCGCAAAATTAAAACAACGAGCAAAGCCAAGTTCGAACATATAGAACAACTCCGCCAGACAACCGAGATACCGCGTCAGCCAGCTCCACTCACCATTGAAGAACCTCTCGACGATATTCTCCGTGCGGCGCGAACGCAGAGGCACAGGAGTGACTTCATTCAATAAGAAACGGCGGGCAGCCGGAACGTACCTGAAGAACAGTGAGAAAGTAATACTTCCCCACTCTTCTGAACATTGAAGTCCCGAGCAGATACTTTCCATCTGCCCTCTTCACTCATCCATCTGAATGAACTACCGAAAAAGAGTTCGGAACCGACTTATCGATAAAGCGGACAGGGACGAGTGATCCGCGCCAGGCAATCCGTACTCCCGGGGTTCGCCAAATAACCGGAGGACGCGCCGCACGGCCCTCGACCCAGGCAGTCGAGCGAAGGCCGGCGGCTGATCAGGAGCGACTGTCGCGCTGCCGTGCCACGCCTGGAGAGGTATCGTCGGTAGCCACGCCACAGCGCCGCGCCCCCGCGCAGGCCTCCCAGCCACCCCCCAGCGCCTTGTAGATACCCACGACGGCAAGGCGCTGCTCGGTGCGCGCGATGCTCAATGCGCGCCGGCTGAGGTAGTCCGAGCGTTCCGCCTCGAGCACGTCCAGGTACTCGCCGTCCCCCTGGACGAAGCGTTCCCGGGCCAGGCGCGCCGCCTCGCGATTGGCCGTCGCCTCGAGCAGGCGCAGGCGGAGCCTGTCAGCGGCAGCGCCATAGCCGTTGAAGGCATCATCGGTCTCCTGCAGGGCGCGCAGTACCGTCCGGTCGTAGAGGATCAATGCCTCCTGCGCACGGGCTTCGCTGGCGGCGATCCGCGCCCGCACGCGACCGCGGTCGAGTAACGCCCAGCGAATCACCGGGTTCAGGACGTTGAAGGACGTACCACTCTCGTCCAAAGCATCGAGATTGCCGGCGACCAGGCCGATCGAGCCGCGTACCTCGACCTGCGGATACAGCCCCGCGGTCTCGACGCCGATACGTGCGGTCGCGGCCGCCAGGTTGCGTTCGGCCGCGGCGATGTCGGCGCGACGCGCCAGCAGTCCCGCCGGGTCGCCGACCCCGAGGGTGCGGAGCGTCAGCCTTTCCCCGGAGGCGCGGGCGACCGGCGGGCTGAAGGCCTGCGGGGCTTCCGCGAGGAGAACGGCCAGCGCATTGCGGGTGGCGGCGCGGCGCCGTTCGAGGTCGGGCACGGCCGCCTCGACGTTGTGCAATAACGCTTCGGCGCGCAACCGGTCGAACTCGTGGGCGGAGCCGGCGCTGACCAGGCGCTCGACCATCTCCAGGCTGTCGCGCTGGTTGCCGGCGATGTCATGGACCACCGCAAGTTCGGCCTCGATGCCCAGTAGCTGGAACCAGGTCATGGCAACCGTAGCCGCGACGCTCGCCTGCACGTTGCGCAGCAGGGCCTCGCGCGAACCCGCCTGCGCCTCGGCGGCCTCCACCGAGCGCCGCACCCGGCCGAACAGGTCGATTTCCCAGGAAGCATCCAGCGCGCCGCGATAGGTCTCGATGTCGCGCTGCTGGCCGGCCGGTGTTTCCACCTCGCCGCGCCGCCGGGCCTGGTAATCGAACGCCGGCCCGCCGCGCGGCAGGAACTCCTCGCGGTTCTCGCGCAGCAGCGCCTTCGCTTCGTCCAGGCGCGCGCCGGCAAGGGCGATGTCGAGGTTCGCCGCGAGCGCCCGCTGGATCAGAGACTCCAGGGCTGGCTCGTCGAACCCGCGCCACCACTCGATCTCCACGCCACTGCCATCGATACCCGCCGGCATCGCGCCGAAGCTGGCCGGTGCGGACGCGCTCGGCGGCGCATAGTCGGGCCCCACCGCGGCACAGCCGCCCAGCAGGATCAGCGCGCTCAACGAAGACCGCAGGTATGGCTTCATGGACGGCCTCCCTCCAGATGCGCCAGGCTGCCGCCGGCGCGTCGCTCCAGGCGCGCCGCCAGTGCCCGTACCAGTACGTAGAACACTGGCGTGAGGAACAGGCCGAACAGCGTCACCCCGAGCATCCCGGCGAATACCGCGACGCCCATGGCCTGGCGCATTTCCGCTCCGGCGCCGCTGGCCATGACCAACGGCACCACGCCGGCGATGAACGCCAGCGAGGTCATCAGGATCGGCCGCAGGCGCAGGCGGCAAGCCTCGACCACCGCCTCCAGCGCACGGGCGCCCTCGGCCTCCAGCGTGCGGGCGAACTCGACGATCAGGATCGCGTTCTTCGCCGCCAGGCCGACCAGCACCACCAGCCCGATCTGGACGAACACGTTGTTGTCGCCGCCCACCAGCCACACCCCGGCGATCGCGCTGAGCAGGCACATCGGCACGATCAGCAGGACCGCCAGCGGCAACAGCCAGCTGTTGTACTGCGCGGCGAGGATCAGGTAGGCCAGCAGCACGCACAGCGGGAAGATGAACAGCGCGCTGTTACCGGCCAGCTTCTGCTGGTAGGTCAGGTCGGTCCATTCGAAGGTCATGCCCTCGGGCAGCACTTCGCCGGCCAGGCGCTCCATCAACGCCACCGCCTGTCCCGAACTGACGCCGGGAAGCGCGCCGCCGCTGATATCGGCCGACGGATAGCCGTTGTAGTGGATCACCCGGTCGGGACCGGAGCTGGGCGTCACGGTGACGAACGAGGACAGCGGCAACATCGCCCCGGCGGCATTGCGTACCTGCAGGCGCCCGATGGCTTCGGCCTGCATGCGGTGCGGCGCATCGGCCTGGGCAGTGACCTTGTAGGTGCGCCCGAAGCGGTTGAAGTCGTTGATGTACAGCGAGCCGAGGTAGACCTGCAATGCCTCGAACACATCGGCCAGGCGAACGCCCTGGCTCTTCACCTTGGTGCGGTCGACCACCACCTCGAGCTGCGGGGCATTGATATCGAAGCTGGTCATCAAGCCCCCGAGCTGGCCGGACTCAGTGGCCTTCATCATCAGCACCTGGGTCTGCCTGGCCAGGGCTTCCAGCCCGGCGCCGCCGCGATCCTCGACCTGCATCTTGAAGCCGCCGATGGTTCCCAGCCCCGGTACCGGCGGCGGCGGGAAGACCCCGAGGAAGCCGTCGGGAATGCTGGCGAACCTGGCTTGCAGGCGCCCGGCGATGGCCAGCGCGCCGAGATCGGCGGAGGTGCGCGATTCGAACGGGTCGAGCATGAAGAACATGACCGCGGCGTTCGGCACGTTGACGAAGCCGTTCACCGACAGGCCCGGGAAGGCCACGACGCTCTCCACCCCCGGCTCGTCGAGGCCGATCCGGGACATCTGCCTGACCACCGCTTCGGTACGCTCCAGCGACGCTCCGTTCGGCAACTGGGCGATGCCGACCAGATAGTACTTGTCCTGCATCGGCACGAAGCCCGGCGGCACCGCCTGGAAACCGACCCAGGTCAGGCCAAGCAGGCCCCCATACACCACCAGGGCCAGGCCGCTCACCCGCACCACCTTGCGCACCGCGTTGCCGTAGGCCTCGGGGGCATTTCGCAACGGTCGGCCGAGGACCTGGAGCAGTCGCTGGAAGCGCCCCGCCACCGCATCTCCGGCCGGCCGCGGACGCAACAGCAGGCCCGCCAGGGCCGGGCTGAGGGTCAGCGAGTTGAGCGCCGACAGGATGGTGGAGATGGCGATGGTCAGGGCGAACTGACGATAGAACTCGCCCTGCAGACCACTGAGAAAGGCCGTGGGGATGAACACTGCCGCCAGCACCGAGGTAATCGCCATGATCGGTCCGGTGACCTCGTCCATCGCACGCCGCGCGGCCTGGAGCGGCGGCTCGCCGTTCTCGATGTGGCGCTCGACGTTTTCCACCACCACGATGGCGTCATCGACGACGATGCCGATCGACAGCACCAGGCCGAACAGCGACAGGGTATTCAGCGAGAAACCCATCAGATGCATGATGGCGAAGGTGCCGACCAGCGAGACCGGCACGGCCATCAGCGGAATCAGCGAAGCACGCCAGCTACGCAGGAACAGCACCACCACCACCACGACCAGCAGGATCGCCTCCAGCAGGGTGGTGGCCACGGTCTGCAACGAAGCGCGGACGAACACCGTCGGGTCGTAGGCGATGCGCGCGCTCAGGCCGGCCGGGAAGTTGCCTTCGAGCCTCGCCACGGTGGCACGCACCGCCTCGGCGGTATCCAGCGCGTTGGCTCCGGGGCTCTGGACGATCTGCAAGGCCACCGCCGGCTCGCCGTCCAGCAGGCTGCGCAGCGCATAGGCATCGCCGCCCATCTCGATCCGCGCGACGTCGCGCAGGCGCGTCACCTGGCCGTCGGCGCCGGTGCGGACGATGATGTCGCCGAACTGCTCTTCGTCGCTCAGGCGCCCGAGGGTATTCACCGTGACCTGGAAGGCCGCGGTGGAGTCCGGCGCCTGGCCGACGGCGCCGGCCGCCACCTGGACGTTCTGCTCGCGAACCGCGGCGATCACCTCGCCCGCCGTCAGCCCGCGCGCGGCGATCAGGTCGGGGTCGAGCCACAGGCGCATGCTGTATTCGCCGGCGCCCCACACCACCACATCGCTGATCCCCGGCAGGCGCAGCAGTTCGTCGCGTACCTGGAGGTAGGCGTAGTTCGAGATGTACAGCGGGTCGTAGCGTTGTTCCGGCGACAGCAGGTGCACCACCATGAGGATGTCCGGCGAGGTCTTCTGGGTGACCACGCCCTGCCGCTGCACCTCGTCGGGCAGGCGCGAGAGCACCCGCGAGACCCGGTTCTGCACCTGGATCTGGGCCATGTCGGGATCGATGTGCTGGTCGAAGGTGATGGTCAGGATCATTCGCCCGTCGGTGGCCGACTGCGAGGACATGTACAGCATCCCCTCGACCCCGGTGATCGCCTGCTCCAGCGGCGTCGCCACCGTCTGCGCGATCACGTCGGGGTTGGCGCCGGGATAGGCGGTGGTCACCTGCACGGTCGGCGGCGTCACCGCCGGGTATTCGCTCAGCGGCAACTGGAAGAACGAAACGATGCCTCCGATCATCATCAGCACCGAAAGAACGATGGCGAAGATCGGCCTATCGATGAAGAAGCGTGGGAATGTCATTGTGCGGCCCCCACGGTCTTCGACAGGTCGACGGGCGTGCCATCGATTTCCGCAAGGAGCGGCGTGATCTGCATGTCCGGCCGCACCAGGCCCTTGACGACGATGCGCTCGCCCGGCTGCAGGCCCTGGCGGACGACCCGCAGGCCGTCGACCATCGGGCCGAGTTCCACCGGCCGGTACTGGGTCTTGTTGCCTTCGTCGACGACCAGCACATAGCGCCGGCCCTGGTCGGTGCCGATGGAATGGTCGGCGACCAGCACCTGCTCGTGAGGCTTGCCGGTCTCCAGCCTGACCTTGGCGAACAGCCCCGGCGTCAGTTGCCCGTCCGGGTTGTCGACCACCGCCCGAACCCGGACCGTGCCGGTCCCGCGGTCGGCGGCATTGGCGAGGAAATCGAGGCGACTGCTTCGTCCATAGGACTCGTCGGTGAGCAGCGCCACCTTGACCCTGGGGGCCTGCTCGCCTTCCCTGCCGCGGGTCGGCGCCAGGGCCTGCAGGTAGGTGCGCTCGTCGACATCGAAGTACACGTACAGCGGATCGACCGAAACGATGCTGGTCAGCGCGGTGACGCCATTGGTGACGTAGTTGCCCTCGGTGACCTGGATATGCCCGACACGCCCGCCGATCGGTGCCGTCACCCGCGTGAAGCCGAGATCCAGTTGCGCCGCGTCGAGGGCGGCCCTGGCCGCATCGACCTGGGCCTTGCTGGCATTGCGCGAGGCGATGGCGCTGTCGAGCCGCTCCCGGGCGACGACCTTCCGCGCATACAGCAGCTCGGCTCGCTCGTGTTCGGTGCGCGCCAGCAACGCCGCGGCCTCGGCCTCGCGCAGGCGCGCCCTGGCGGCATCCTGCGCCGCCTTGAACACGCGCGGGTCGATGAGGAACAGTTGCTGGCCCTTCTCTACCAGGCGGCCTTCCGGCACCGTAACGTCCTGGATGTAGCCGGCGACGCGCGGCCGTAGTTCTACCTGCTCGACAGCGGTCAGCGAGCCGGTGAACTCGGCGTAGGGTGTCACCGGGCGAACCACCACCTCGGCGACGGGAACGCTTGGCGGGGCGCTCGCCGCCCCGGGCGGCGCCGATTCCCCGCAGCCAGCGATAAGGGCCGCGACACCTAGCGTCGCGGTGATGCGGATGAAGTGTCTGAGATTCATTGTTATGCCTTCCTGGTCTGAGCCTGCGTGGCCTGGCTGGACGAAACCGCTTCCGTGGCCGGTTATCGACCTTGACACCTTGGCAAGGTCAACCCCCCTTTTTTCCGACCTCATGGCGAAGGCGCAGCGAGCTTTCGGCCGGTCACCGGGGGCGGGACGCCTGGCACGCTCGGAGACGCAGCGGGCAGCTCGGGAAGGTGGCGGAGGCAGGCCGACCGGCTATCGACGGCCGGCCCAGGGAAGAGGCGAAACGCCCCGTAGGAAGGGAAGTCCGGCAAAGGGCCGGTCGCCGGGACGGGGACAATCCCGATCTCGCAGCCGGTTGCCGGCCACATGGTAAAATCC
This sequence comes from Pseudomonas sp. HMSC057H01, assembly GCF_001836405.1. NCBI lineage: Bacteria > Pseudomonadati > Pseudomonadota > Gammaproteobacteria > Pseudomonadales > Pseudomonadaceae > Pseudomonas > Pseudomonas sp. HMSC057H01. The sequence goes on from NZ_KV828379.1 coordinate 25,529, forward strand.
GCCTTTGACCGTGAAGCTCGAGGCAATGAAAATGCGCATTCTCCATACCATGATCCGGGTCGGAAACATCGATCGCTCGATCGATTTCTATACCCGGGTGCTAGGCATGACCCTGCTCAGGAAGAACGACTATCCCGACGGCCAGTTCACCCTGGCCTTCGTCGGCTATGGCAACGAGGCGGATTCCGCCGTGATCGAGCTTACCCACAACTGGGGCGTGGATGCCTACGAGATCGGCACCGGCTACGGCCATATCGCCATCGAGGTCGACGACGCCTACCAGGCCTGCGACGACATCCGCAACAACGGCGGCCAGGTCACCCGCGAAGCCGGGCCGATGAAGCACGGTACCACCGTGATCGCCTTCGTGACCGACCCGGACGGCTACAAGATCGAACTGATCCAGAAGTCTTCCTGAACGGCCCCGGCTATCGCTTTCAGCAATCAGGAACGAAGAACCCCGGCTCATGGCCGGGGTTCTTCGTTCCATCTCAGGCGGCGCACGTCGGTCAGGACAGCGTGCGGCCCTTGTTCGCGGCGATGCGCATGCGCAGCGCGTTGAGCTTGATGAAGCCCGCGGCATCGGCCTGGTTGTAGGCGCCGCCGTCTTCCTCGAAGGTCGCGATGTTGGCGTCGAACAGCGAGTCGTCGGACTTGCGGCCCACCACCACGACGTTGCCCTTGTACAGCTTCAGGCGCACTACGCCGTTCACGTTGACCTGCGAGGCGTCGATCATCTGCTGCAGCATCAGGCGCTCCGGGCTCCACCAGTAGCCGGTGTAGATCAGGCTGGCGTACTTGGGCATCAGCTCGTCTTTCAGGTGGGCCACTTCGCGGTCCAGGGTGATCGACTCGATGGCGCGGTGGGCCTTGAGCATGATGGTGCCGCCGGGGGTCTCGTAGCAGCCACGGGACTTCATGCCGACATAGCGGTTCTCGACGATGTCGAGGCGGCCGATGCCGTTGATCCCGCCGACGCGGTTCAGCTCGGTGAGCACCTCGGCCGGGGTCATGTCCTTGCCGTCGATGGCGACGATGTCGCCCTTGCGGTAGGTCAGCTCGATGTAGGTCGGGGTGTCCGGCGCGTTTTCCGGGGAAGCGGTCCACTTCCACATGTCTTCTTCGTGCTCGGTCCAGGTATCTTCCAGCACGCCGCCTTCGTAGGAGATATGCAGGAGGTTGGCGTCCATCGAGTACGGCGACTTCTTCTTGCCGTGGCGCTCGATCGGGATGCCGTGCTTCTCGGCATAGTCCATCAGCTTCTCGCGGGACAGCAGGTCCCACTCGCGCCAGGGCGCGATCACCTTGACGCCGGGCTTCAGCGCGTAGGCGCCCAGCTCGAAGCGGACCTGGTCGTTGCCCTTGCCGGTGGCGCCGTGGGAGATGGCGTCGGCGCCGGTCTCGTTGGCGATCTCGATCAGGCGCTTGGCGATCAGCGGACGAGCGATGGAGGTGCCCAGCAGGTACTCGCCTTCGTAGACGGTGTTGGCGCGGAACATCGGGTAGACGAAGTCGCGGACGAATTCTTCGCGCAGGTCGTCGATGTAGATTTCCTTGACGCCCATCGCGCGGGCCTTGGCGCGAGCCGGTTCGACTTCCTCGCCCTGGCCGAGGTCGGCGGTGAAGGTCACCACTTCGCAGTTATAGGTATCTTGCAACCACTTCAGAATTACCGAGGTATCCAGGCCGCCGGAATACGCCAGGACTACCTTCTTCACATCCGCCATGCCATCACTCCACGGGGGTCGTCACGAAAAGCGACAATTCTACGCAGGGCATTCGGGAAATTACAGAGGGGCGACAGCTTTAGACGCAAAAGCGACAGATTCTATCGTTTGCGCGACTCAAACCGTGGGTTTTCCCTGAAGCGAGGCGGCCGGAGGCTTCGGTGCGGCAGGTTCTGCCGCGGGCGGCGCCGGCTTGTCCTCGGCCTTCGGCGCTTCCGTCGCCGGCTCGACCACCGCCTCGCGCGACAGGTGCACGGTGACCCGGCGGTTGCGCGCACGGTTGGCGGCGCTGTTGTTGGCCACCAGCGGGTAGCGCTCGCCGTAGAAGCGCACGTTGATCTGGCTTTCCGGCACCCCGTTGCTCTTCAGGTACTCCTGCACCGCCAGCGCGCGGCGGCGCGACAGGTCGCGGTTGGTCAGGCGGTTGCCGCTGTTGTCGGAGTGCCCGTCGAGTTCGATCCGGTTGATGCTCGGATCGGCCTTGAGCAGTTGCAGGATGATGTCCAGCTTGGCTCGCGCCACGTCGTTCAGCGCCGTGCCGCCGTCGGGGAAGCCGACCTGGGCCAGCTTGACCTGCTCGAAGTTCACCGGCAGCAGCTTGGCGATGCAGGCCTGGTACTGGCTGTAGACGCTGGCGAAGCGCGCCGGCAGCAGGCGCACCTCCAGGCGATCGCCCTGCCAGGTGCGATGGCGGACCAGCGGGCTGCGCCCCTCGAGCAGGCCGGTGAGCAACCGACCGGCCTGTTGCTGGCTGCTGTTGAACGGCACCTCGCCGCTGCCGATGCTGACCTGGCCAAGGTTGATGTCGCCCTGTCCCGGTCGCCAGGGCGGCGCGGCAGCCAGCAGGGTCGCCGACCCGCGCCCCAGCCACTGGGCCTCGGGCTTCAGGCGGAAGGTCGCCTGCTCGCCGGCACGCCGGACGAACTCGCCGACCCCGAAATTCGCCACCGGCTGCGACAGGCGGCATTCGAACTGGTCGCCTTCGACCTTCCACTCGACGCTCTCCAGCCGCGTCTGGAAGGTCACCGCCAGTGCCGGCAGGCTGCTGAGCAGGAAAGGCAATAGAAGAAGGCGCGGCTGCACGACGGCGGGCTCCGGGAAAGCGTCCAAATACGAAGGATGTATCGGACGGCCCGGACAAAACTTGATAGCGAGTGCCCCGCCCCCCCTTTTCCGGTAGCATTTCCCCCCACGAAATCCCGTCCTGGAAGCCCCATGTCCGACCGTCTCACCCTCCTGCGCCCCGACGACTGGCACATTCACCTGCGTGACGGTGCCGCGCTGGCCAATACCGTCGGCGACGCCGCCCGCACCTTCGGCCGCGCCATCGTCATGCCGAACCTGGTGCCGCCGGTGCGCAACGCCGCCGAAGCCGACGCCTACCGGCAGCGCATCCTCGCCGCCCGTCCCGCCGCCAGCCGCTTCGAGCCGCTGATGGTGCTGTACCTCACCGACCGCACCAGCGCCGAGGAAATCCGTACCGCCAAGGCCAGCGGCTTCGTGCATGCCGCCAAGCTCTATCCGGCAGGCGCCACCACCAACTCGGACTCTGGCGTGACCCGCATCGACAATATCTTCGAAGCGCTCGAGGCGATGGCCGAGGTCGGCATGCCACTGCTGGTGCATGGCGAGGTGACCCGCGCCGAGGTCGACGTATTCGATCGCGAGAAGCAGTTCATCGACGAGCACCTGCGCCGGGTGGTCGAGCGCTTCCCGACCCTGAAAGTGGTCTTCGAGCACATCACCACCGGCGACGCCGCCCAGTTCGTCCGGGAAGCCCCGGCCAACGTCGGCGCGACCATTACCGCCCATCACCTGCTGTACAACCGCAACCACATGCTGGTCGGCGGTATCCGCCCGCATTTCTATTGCCTGCCGATCCTCAAGCGCAACACCCACCAGGAAGCCCTGCTGGACGCCGCGGTGAGCGGCAACCCGAAATTCTTCCTCGGCACCGACTCGGCGCCGCACGCCCGCCACGCCAAGGAAACCGCCTGCGGTTGCGCCGGCTGCTACAGCGCCTACGCCGCCATCGAGCTGTATGCCGAGGCCTTCGAACAGCGCAATGCGCTGGACAAGCTGGAAGGCTTCGCCAGCCTGCATGGCCCGGATTTCTATGGCCTGCCGCGCAACACCGACCGGATCACCCTGGTCCGCGAGGAGTGGCAGGCGCCCGCCAGCCTCCCCTTCGGCGACTTCGACGTGGTACCGCTGCGCGCCGGCGAGACACTCCGCTGGAAACTGCTGGAGGCCGGGGCATGAGCGAAGACAACTTCGACGACGAATTCGACGGCAGCCTCCCCAGCGGCCCGCGCCATCCGATGGCGCGCCGCTTCCGCGGCTACCTGCCGGTAGTGGTGGACGTCGAGACCGGCGGCTTCAACTCGGCCACCGACGCGCTGCTGGAAATCGCCGCGACCACTGTCGGCATGGACGAGAAAGGCTTCCTGTTCCCGGAACACACCTACTTCTTCCGCATCGAGCCCTTCGAAGGCGCCAACATCGAGCCGGCCGCGCTGGAATTCACCGGCATCAAGCTTGACCACCCGCTGCGCATGGCGGTGCAGGAGGAAGCGGCACTCACCGAGATCTTCCGCGGCATCCGCAAGGCGCTGAAGGCCAATGGCTGCAAGCGGGCGATCCTGGTCGGCCACAACAGCAGCTTCGACCTCGGTTTCCTCAATGCCGCCGTGGCGCGTACCGGGATCAAGCGCAATCCGTTCCATCCCTTCTCCAGCTTCGACACCGCCACCCTGGCTGGCCTCGCCTACGGCCAGACGGTCCTGGCCAAGGCCTGCCAGGCCGCCGGCATGGAGTTCGACAACCGCGAGGCGCACTCGGCACGCTACGACACCGAGAAGACCGCCGAGCTGTTCTGCGGCATCGTCAACCGCTGGAAGGAAATGGGCGGCTGGATGGATGACGACGACTGAGCCTCGGCCCACTTAGGCGGATAACGCCAGGACGTTATCCGTCCTACGCGACCGGTCAGGCAATCTCCCTCTCTTCGGAGCGAGGCGCGTGACCTGGGATGGGGCTGCCGGCCCTCGCGAGCCCATGAAAAAGCCCCGCCGAAGCGGGGCTTTTTCCAACGCGCGAAGCAGGCTCTTCTTACAGCTTGCTGGCGTTCTCGGCCAGGTACTTGGCCACGCCTTCGGGCGATGCGGTCATGCCCTTGTCGCCCTTCTTCCAGTTGGCCGGGCAGACTTCGCCGTGCTCCTCATGGAACTGCAGGGCATCGACCAGACGCAGCAGCTCGTCCATGTTGCGGCCCAGCGGCAGGTCGTTGACGATCTGCGAGCGCACAACGCCTTCCTTGTCGATCAGGAACGCGCCACGGAAGGCCACGCCACCGTCGGACTCGACGTCATAGGCCTTGGCGATCTCGTGCTTGGTGTCGGCCGCCAGGGTGTACTTGACGGCGCCGATGCCGCCCTTGTCCACCGGGGTGTTGCGCCAGGCGTTGTGGGTGAAGTGGGAGTCGATGGAAACGCCGATCACCTCGACGTTGCGCGCCTGGAATTCCGGGATGCGGTGGTCCAGGGCGATCAGCTCGGACGGGCAGACGAAGGTGAAGTCCAGCGGATAGAAGAACACCAGGCCGTACTTGCCCTTGATGGCCTCGGACAGGGTGAAGCTCTCGACGATCTCGCCATTGCCCAGTACCGCGGCAACGTTGAAGTCAGGCGCTTTCTTACCTACGAGTACGCTCATTCCATGTCTCCTTTAAGCGGAAGGTTGAAGGACGGCACCGCAGCCTGCCGGCTCCTCGTGAAGCCTCGATGGCAGGGGCGCCGTTCCCCGGGAAACAACCATCATACACCCCGCCCCAGCCGGCGCTAAGTCTTTGTCCGACAAAGCCATTTGTCGGGGGGCGAAAAAAACCCGACTAAAACGCTCCAGGGAACTTTGACAATCATTCTCATTATTATTAGTATCTTTTCCAACTCAACTTCCCAGTAGCCAGATCGCCATGTACGTCTGCCTCTGCCAAGGTGTTACCGACAACCAGATCCGCGATGCCATCTACGAAGGCTGCTGCAGCTATCGTGAGGTTCGCGAAGCCACCGGCGTCGGTACCCAGTGCGGCAAGTGCGCATGCCTGGCCAAGCAGGTGGTACGCGAAACCCTCAACGACCTGCAGAGTGCCCAGCCGGTACCGGCGTTCGGGACTACGGCGTTCGTCGCTGCCTGAAAAATATTTTTTATCCCTCTTTCAGAAGAACCGGGCCTGGCGCCCGGTTTTTTTATGCCTTCAATTCAATGACTTAGCGGCAGAACGCGGAAAGAAAACATTCGTATTCATATTCTTTTTCCCTTATATTTCAATAACTTAGGTTTGACACCCTGCTTCGTCGCGGCCAAACTTGGCGAATCACACCCACTACGACGGCAGGATTCGGCATGAAAGGCGACAAGAAAGTCATCCAGCACCTCAACAAGATCCTCGGCAACGAGCTGATCGCGATCAACCAGTACTTCCTCCACTCGCGCATGTGGAACGACTGGGGCCTGAAGCGCCTCGGCGCCCATGAGTACCACGAGTCGATCGACGAGATGAAGCATGCCGACAAGCTCATCGAGCGCATCCTGTTCCTCGAAGGCCTGCCCAACCTGCAGGACCTCGGCAAGCTGCTGATCGGCGAGAACACCCAGGAAATGCTGCAGTGCGACCTGAACCTGGAGCTGAAGGCGACCAAGGACCTGCGCGAAGCCATCGTGCATTGCGAGCAGGTGCACGACTACGTCAGCCGCGACCTGCTGAAGGACATCCTGGAGTCGGAAGAAGAGCACATCGACTACCTGGAGACCCAGCTGGGCCTGATCCAGAAAGTCGGCCTGGAGAATTACCTGCAGTCGCACATGCACGAAGACGACTGATCGGGAACCACGACGAAGCGCCGGCGGCCTGCCCCGTCGGCGCTTTTTTCTTGCCCGCCAGAAAGCCTCAGGCGCTGCGCGGCCTGCGCCGGACCAGATCGGCGCGCAGGGCCAGCAACAGGCAAAGACCGACCAGCACCAGCAATGCCCAGCGCAGGCCGATCTCGTGGGCCAGCAGGCCGATCAGCGGCGGCCCCATCAGCAGTCCGCCATACCCCACGGTAGAGACGGCGGCGACCCCGATCACCGGATCGATGCCCGGCTGGTTGCCGGCGGCGCTGATCACGATCGGCACCATCACCGACAGCCCCAGGCCAACCACCCCGAAACCGGCGATGCTCAGCGCCGGCCAGGGGCTGAACAGCGCTACCAGCATGCCCAGCGTGGCCAGCGAACCCAGGCCGCGCAGCAATGGCGCATCGTCGATGCGTCCGCGCAGGCGGTCGCCGAACAGGCGCCCCACCACCATCGCCGCGGAAAACGCCGCGAAGCCCAGCGCCGCCACCCGCTCGGAAGCATCCAGAACGCTGTGCAGGAACAGCGCGCTCCAGTCAGCCACGCCGCCCTCGGAAACGAACGCGCAGAGAATCAGCAGGCCCAGGCCGAGCAAGGCCCGCGGCGGCAAGGTGAAGCCGCCGCCCTTGCGCGCGCCCGCCTTGCTCGGGTCCGGCGGAAGCAACGCGCGTACGAAGAATGGCAGGCTCAGCAGGCCGAGTGCGGTGAGAATGAGGAAATGCCAGAACGGCGTCAGTCCGGCCAGGGCCGCGGCGCTCAACGCACCGACCAAGCAGCCGAGGCTGTACATGCCATGCAGCATGGACATGCAGGGCTTGCCGAGCAGGCGCTCGACATCCACCGCCTGGATGTTCATCGCCACGTCCATCCCGGCGAAGCTCACGCCCAGCACGTAGAAGGCCAGGGCCAGTTGCCACCAGCCCTGGCTCAGGCCGAGCAGCGGAAACACCAGCAGCATGATCAGGCAACCGCCGATCACTACGCTGCGACTGCCGATGCGCTGGACCAGAAAACCGCTCAACGGGAACGCCGTGAGCGCGCCGACCCCGACGCCGAGCAGGGCCTGGCCGAGCGCGCGCTCGTCCAGCTGGGTCTGCTCCTTGAGCGCCGGGATGCGTCCCATCAGGTTGCCGATGACCAGCCCGGCCATGGCGAAGAAATAGATGCAAGCCAGGCGACCCTGGCGAGGATTGACTTCCGACATGGAGGCTCCCGGTTTCCTTGCTGGTTTCTCCGGACAAAAAAGAAACCCCGCACAAGGCGGGGCTCTTCGTCGGATGCGCGGATCAGGCGTTGGCTTTGGCCGCCGCGTCCTTGACCAGGGTCTGCAGTTCGCCCTTCTCGAACATCTCGGCGAGGATGTCGCTGCCGCCGACCAGTTCGCCATTGACCCACAGCTGCGGGAAGGTCGGCCAGTTCGCGTACTTCGGCAGGTTGGCGCGGATTTCCGGGTTCTGCAGGATGTCGACGTAGGCGAACTTCTCGCCACAGGCCATCAGCACCTGGGCCGCGCGCGAGGAGAAACCGCACTGCGGGGCGTTCGGCGAACCCTTCATGTACAGCAGGATGGGGTTGTTGGCGATCTGCTCTTTAATGGTTTCGATGATGTCCATGGCTTACCTCAACAGGAACGTTTCGACACGGTAACTCGGCAAATAATGACCGGTATTGTATCGGAAAGCCTAGCGCGACGCTCGGCTTTACTCTCGCGTTCCGTCGACCCGCTCAGGCCGCTTCCACCTCCACCGGCAGGCCGTTGAGCGCGGCGTTGCCCGACAGCAGGTCGAGATGACGCTCGTCGGTCAGGTCGTTGGCGCTGGCGCCGGCCTGGGCGCGGGCGATCGCCAGTTGCACGCCGGGCCGCGCGTGGCCCCAGCCGTGCGGCAGGCTGACCACCCCGGGCATCATCTCGCTGCTCGCCGCCACCTCCACCTCGACGCTGCCGACCCGCGAGCGCACCCGCACCCGCTGCCCGTCGACCAGGCCGCGACCCTCCAGGTCGCGCGGGTGCATCAGCAACTGGTGACGCGGCTTGCCCTTCACCAGGCGATGGTAGTTGTGCATCCAGGAATTGTTGCTGCGCACGTGGCGTCGTCCGATCAGCAGCAACTGGTCGGACGCAGGCAGTGGCTGTGCGGCGAAGCGTTGCAGGTCGTCGACGAACAGCGGCGGCGCGGCCTGGATGCGCTGGCCGACGGTCTTCAGGCGCGGCGCCAGGTTCGGCCGCAGCGGCCCGAGGTCGATGCCGTGGGGATGTTCGCGCAGAGTGGCCAGGCTCAGCCTGTGCTCGGAACGGTCGCCGTAGGCGCCAGCGCGCAGGCCGAGGTCGATCATCTGCTGCGGCTCCAGGGTCGGTTTCAGCTCCAGGCCGTTGCGCGCGGCGAAGGCCCGCGCCAGGCCGACGAAGATCTCCCAGTCGTGCAGCGCACCCTCGGGACGCGGCAGCACGGCCTCGTTGAAACGGGTCACGTTACGCACGGCGAAGACGTTGAAGGTGGTGTCGTAGTGATCGTGCTCCAGCGGCGCGGTGGGCGGCAGGATGAGATCGGCGTAGCGGGTCGTCTCGTTGATGTAGAGGTCGATGCTGAGCATGAACTCCAGGCCGTCCAGGGCCTGTTCGAGCCGCCTTCCGTTGGGCGTGGACAGCACCGGGTTACCGGCTACCGTGACCAGCGCGCGCACCTGCCCCTCGCCTTCGCCGAGGATTTCTTCCGCCAATGCCGCCACCGGCAGTTCGCCGCCATATTCCGGCAGCCCCGAGACGCGGCTGCGCCAACGGCCGAAGTGGCCACCCGAGGTACTCGCCACCAGGTCCAGGGCCGGCGAGGTGCACAGCGCGCCACCGACCCGGTCGAGGTTGCCGGTGACCAGGTTGATCAGTTGCACCAGCCACTGGCAGAGCGTGCCGAAAGCCTGGGTGGAAACGCCCATCCGGCCATAGCAGACCGCCCGTTCGGCGGCGGCGAAATCCCGCGCCAGTTGGCGAATGCTTTCGGCCGGCACGCCACAGCGCACGCTCATGGACTCGGCGTCGAAGACCGCGACCGCCTCGCGCACCCGCTCCAGCCCGTCGACCGGCAGCGGCGTGGGGCGACCGAGGTTCTCCTCGAACAGGGTGTTGAGTATCCCGAGCAACAGCGCCGCATCCTGGCCGGGACGAATGAACAGGTGCCGGTCGGCGATAGCCGCGGTCTCGCTGCGCCGGGGATCGACCACCACCAGCCGGCCGCCGCGGGCCTTCAGCGCCTTCAGGCGCTTCTCCACGTCCGGCACGGTCATGATGCTGCCGTTGGACGCCAGCGGGTTGCCGCCGAGCACCAGCATGAAGTCGGTGTGGTCGATGTCGGGGATCGGGATCAACAAACCATGGCCGTACATCTGCTGGCTGACCAGGTGATGCGGCAACTGGTCGACGGAAGTCGCGGAGAAGCGGTTGCGCGTTTTCAGCAGGCCGAGGAAGTAGTTGCTATGGGTCATCAGGCCGTAGTTGTGCACGCTCGGATTGCCCTGGTAGACCGCCACCGCATCGTTGCCATGGCGCTCGCGGATCTCGCCGAGGCGGCTGGCCACCAGCGCGAAGGCCTCGTCCCAGCCGATCGGCTGCCACTCGCTGCCGACCCGGCGCAACGGCTGGCGCAGGCGGTCGGGGTCGTCCTGGATGTCCTGCAGGGCCACCGCCTTGGGACAGACATGGCCGCGGCTGAAGCTGTCCTGCGGGTCGCCCTTGATCGAGCGGATCCGCGGCACGCCGCCCTCGTCGCTCTCGGTCTCGATGGCGAGCCCGCAGATGGCCTCGCAGAGATGGCACGCACGGTAGTGGAGGGTCTTGCTCATGGCTCGCCTCTTCATTGTCGTCGCCGGCCGCCGCGGCCCGGCGCGTACGCGAGGACCAGACGACCGGTCTAGTCGTCGAATCGGCACTATGCGGCGCCTTCCGCCGCCGCGCCAGCAGCGTCAGTCGGCTGAATCGCCAGGCATCAGGCTGGCCGATGGGCGCGGTAGAGGGGAAGCGTGCCGTTTGTCCGGCTGTCAACTATCCACCTGGGAATTCCGGCGCGGCGAAAGCCGGTGCTAAACCTTGTCTCTTCGAGTCCGCCCCTGTCCGACAAGACCAATAAAGCGTGGAGACCGCATGACCGACGACCACTCCTTCCGCCCTCGCCCCACCTCGTTGTCAGCCGCCCTGCTGCTGGGCGCCTGGATCGCCCAGCCGGCCACGGCCGCCTATGTCGAAGCCGGTCGGCCCGGCGATCCGGCCAGTTGGCGCTCCGCCGAATACCAGCAGGACTGGGGCCTGGAACGGATGCGGGCCGACCAGGCCTATGCCGCCGGCATCGACGGCCAGGGCGTGAAGATCGGCGAGATGGACTCCGGTTTCGACCCGAGCCATCCGGATACCCCCGCCTCGCGCTACCAGCCGGTGACGGCCAGCGGCACCTATGTCGACGGCACGCCGTTCAGCGTCAGCGGCGCGATGAACGGCAACAACGACTCCCACGGCACCCACGTCGGCGGCACCCTCGGTGCCTCGCGCGACGGCGTCGGCATGCACGGGGTGGCCTACGCGGCACAGGTGTACGTCGCCAACACCAACCAGAACGACAGCTTCCTGTTCGGCCCGACGCCCGACCCGAACTATTTCAAGGCCGCCTACCAGGCGCTGGCCGACGCCGGGGTGCGGGCGATCAACAACAGTTGGGGCAGCCAGCCCAAGGACGTCAGCTACGAGACCCTCGACGGCCTGCACGCCGCCTATGCCCAGCACTACGGGCGCTCCACCTGGCTGGACGCCGCCGCCGGCGTCTCCCGCCAGGGCGTGATCAACGTCTTCAGCGCCGGCAACAGCGGCTACGCCAACGCCAGCGTGCGCTCCGCCCTGCCCTACTTCCAGCCGGACCTGGAAGGCCACTGGCTGGCCGTGTCCGGCCTCGACCAGCAGAACGGCCAGCGCTACAACCGCTGCGGCATCGCCAAGTACTGGTGCATCACCACGCCCGGCCGCCTGATCAACAGCACCATGCCCGGCGGCGGCTACGCCAACAAGTCCGGTACCTCGATGGCCGCGCCCCACGCCACCGGCGCGCTGGCCCTGGTCATGCAGCGCTATCCGTACCTGAACAACGAGCAGGCGCTGCAGGTTCTGCTGACCACCGCCACCCAGCTCGACGGCACGCCGACCGGCGCCCCCACCGACACCGTCGGCTGGGGCGTGCCGGATCTCGGTCGGGCGATGCATGGGCCTGGACAATTGCTCGGCCGCTTCGAGGCCAACCTCCCGGCCGGCCTGCGCGACGAATGGAGCAACCCGATTTCCGATAGCGCCCTGCTCCAGCGCCAGGCCGAGGACGCCGCCGAGCACGCGGCCTGGCAGCGGACGCTGAAGGACAAGGGCTGGGAAAACGGCTTGCCAGCCGGCGCCAGCCAGCAGGAACGCACCGACTATGCCATCGGCATGGCCCGCGACCAGGCCGCCGCCCAGCGCCAGTACCAGGGCAGCCTGGTCAAGGCCGGTGCCGGCAGCCTGGTCCTGAGCGGCGACAGCACCTATCGCGGGCCGACCCTGGTCGATGGCGGGCTGCTCAGCGTCGACGGTTCGCTGCTGTCCGCCGTCGAAGTCAATGCCGGCGGCACCCTCGGCGGCAGCGGCAGGATCGGCGGCCTGCTGGCGCGCTCCGGCGGCACGGTGGCCGCGGGCAACTCCATCGGCACCCTGGAGGTCGCCGGGGACCTGCGCTTCGAATCCGGCTCGACCTACGCGGTGGAGCTTTCGGAAAGCGCCAGCGACCGGATCGTCGCCAGCGGCAAGGCGAGCATCGCGGGCGGCAATGTCACCCTGGCCATGGAAAACAGCCCCGACCTGCTCAGCCAGTCCCAGGTCGAGAGCCTGGTCGGCCGCCGCTACGACATCCTCGACGCCGCCGGCGGCATCGACGGGCGCTTCGACGCGGTATTGCCGAACTACCTGTTCCTCGGCGGCACCCTGGACTACGCGGCCAACGCCATCCGCCTGGATATCGGACGCAACGGCACGGCCCTCGCCAGCGTCGCGCAGACGCCCAACCAGGCGGCGGTCGCTGGTGCCGTGGAAGCGCTCGGCGCCGGCAACCCGGTCTACGAAAGCCTGCTCCTGTCGGAAAACGCCGCAACCGCCCAACGGGCCTTCCAACAATTGTCCGGGGAAATCTACCCGGCGCTCGCCGGCCTGTTGCTCAACGACAGCCGCTATCTGCGTGACAGCGTCGGCGAACGCCTGCGCCAGGCCAGCGACGGCGAGGCCGGCAGGGAGGCTCCCGAAGGCTGGTTCAAGGCGCTCGGTTCCTGGGGCAAGAGCGCCGATGGCAGCCACGGCAGCGAAGGCTACCGGCATTCGGTCGGCGGCTTCCTGCTCGGCGTCGACAGCCAGGTCGCCAGCGACACGCGCCTCGGCCTGGTGGCCGGCTACAGCAACAGCTCGCTGAACATGGACAGCAGCCTGCAATCCTCCGCCAGCATCGACAGCTACCACCTCGGCGCCTACCTCGGCCGGCAATTGCAGCAATGGCGCCTGAGCCTCGGCGCGGCGCACGCCTGGCACCGCGCCGAGGTCAAGCGCGACCTGCAATACGGCGCCGTGGCCGGCAAGCAGAAGGCCAAGCTCGACGCACAGAGCAGCCAGTTGTTCGCCGAGGCCGCCTACGCGCTGGGCTGGCGCAGCCTGGAGCTGGAACCCTTCGCCGGGCTGGCCTACGTGCACGTCGCCAGCGATGACTTCCGCGAACGCGGTAGTGCCGCGGCCCTGGAGGGTGGCGACGACAACCTGGACGCCGCCTTCACCACCCTGGGCCTGCGCGCGAAACGGCATTTCGAGCTGGATGCCGAACGCCGCCTGGCGCTCTCCGGCACCCTCGGCTGGCGCCACAACCTGAGCGACACCACCCCGCAACGCCACCTGGCGTTCGCCAGCGGCAGCCAGCCATTCAACGTGGAAAGCGTGGCCCTGTCCCGCGACGCCGCGCTGCTCGGCGTCGACGCCAGCCTCGCGGTGAATCGCGAAGTGAGCGTGCGGCTGGGCTACAACGGCCTGCTGGGCAGCCGCGAGAAGGACCATGGCGTCGGACTGGCCGTCGACTGGCGTTTCTGACTTCGGTTACGAGGGCATGCCAGCCGTTGGATGGGTTCCGGCGGGCGGCAAGGGGAAAAAGCCACTTCATTGCCCTCGGTCACGAAACCGCTGCAAATATGAGAAAAAGACCTAACTAAAGGATTCATGCGAAATGCATAGCGCTATACTGTCCATCCAGCGCTGTACTATCCCTTCCAGCGCTGATCGCGACCCGGTGCCCGCACCACCGTGCCGCACGAGCCCCGGAGATCCGCACCTCCGGGGCTCACCTTTTGCTCCTCTCGCGCCCTCCTTCCCCGGCTGAGCCCCTCCCCCTGCAAATCCGCGACGAATGGCCGCAATCCGGCAATCCGATGAACGAGCGGCCGAACGGCGGGCGCCCAGGCTGCCTGCGCATAGTCGCGGAACGGGTCAGGCCTGGCGGAAGATGATCATGCCGAACAGCACCGCCAGGGCGCTGAGGAACGACAACCCGGTTTGCCCCAGGACCATCAGGATCGCGGCCGCCGCCGTGCTCAGCGCATGCCAGCCCCAGAGCAGGCACGACAGGTTGAGGACGATGCCGGCCAGGGCCAGGTGACGCTTGCGGCTGCGCCTGAGCAGGCCGGCCAGGCCCAGCACCAGGCCGCAGGTCGATACCGCGAAGACCGCCAGCAAGGCGGCGAACAGGCCGAGCAGATGGTTCTCGTCGCTGAGGTCGATCCGCTCGCCGAGCGCCAGCGCCATCACCACCAGCGCGATGGCGACCCCGGCCAGGGCGAGGAACAGCGACAGGCCGCCCAGCCGCGATTGGCGCAATGGCCGTGCCGGCGGCGCGGCGGCGAGTGTTTCTCCCGTGTGCATGCTCGACCTCCCTGGTCCGAAACCCGCCTCCTCCATGAAGGCATTCGGGCGCGCACAGCATAAAGCGTCGCCCCGCCCAACCGATAGATCGACGAGGCGGGACTTTGGCGGCGGGACAACCGCGAAGACCGGGGAAAAACCCCGTAACCCGCGCCTTCCAAGCCCCTCCTTGTGTTTCCGCGACATTTCCTTATAAGATCGCGCCTTCCCCTATTTTCCCGCACGTTGCGGTCCCGCCGCAGGTCCAGTCCCGTTTTCTCTCGCGAAAGCCGGCCAGTGCCTCGGCCAGCAGTAAAAATAAAAGGTAGTCAGCGATGAGCGTACGGCACTTTCTCTCGTTTATGGATTACAGCCCCGAAGAGCTGATCGGTCTGATCCGCCGCGGCAGCGAGCTGAAGGACCTGCGCAACCGAGGCGTGCTCTACGAGCCTCTGAAGAGCCGGGTCCTGGGCATGGTCTTCGAGAAGGCTTCGACCCGTACCCGCCTGTCCTTCGAAGCCGGGATGATCCAGCTCGGCGGCCAGGCGATCTTCCTCTCCCCGCGCGACACCCAGCTCGGCCGCGGCGAGCCGATCGGCGACAGCGCCCGGGTCATGTCGCGGATGCTCGACGGCGTGATGATCCGCACCTTCGCCCACGCCACCCTGACGGAATTCGCCGCGCACTCGAAGGTGCCGGTGATCAACGGCCTGTCCGACGACCTGCACCCCTGCCAGTTGCTCGCCGACATGCAGACCTTCCACGAGCACCGCGGCAGCATCCAGGGCAAGACCGTGGCCTGGATCGGCGACGGCAACAACATGTGCAACAGCTATATAGAAGCGGCGCTGAAGTTCGACTTCCAGCTGCGCGTGGCCTGCCCCGAGGGCTACGAGCCGAAGGCCGAGTTCGTCGCCCTTGCCGGCGACCGCCTGCGCGTCGTCCGCGACCCGCGCGAGGCGGTGGCCGGCGCGCACCTGGTGAGCACCGACGTGTGGGCCTCGATGGGCCAGGAAGACGAAGCCGCCGCGCGCATCGCCCTGTTCCGTCCCTACCAGGTGAACGCCGCGTTGCTCGATGGGGCCGCCGACGATGTACTATTCATGCACTGCCTGCCGGCCCACCGCGGCGAGGAAATCAGCGAAGAGTTGCTGGACGACCCGCGCTCGGTAGCCTGGGACCAGGCAGAGAACCGTCTGCACGCGCAGAAGGCCCTCCTCGAATTGCTGATCGAACACGCCCATTACGCCTGAGCCCATGAGCCACGACCTGCTGCTGAACCTGAAAGATCTCGCCTGCGGCTACGCCTCGCAGAAAGTGGTGCAGGACCTCGACCTGCACCTCAATGCCGGAGACATCGGCTGCCTGCTGGGTCCTTCGGGATGCGGCAAGACCACCACCCTGCGCGCCATCGCCGGCTTCGAGCCGGTGCTGGCCGGGCAGATCGAGCTGGGCGGCGAAGTCATCTCGCGTCCCGGCTTCACCCTGGCGCCGGAGAAACGCCGGATCGGCATGGTGTTCCAGGACTACGCGCTGTTCCCGCATCTCAGCGTGGCCGACAATGTCGGCTTCGGCATCCGCAAGCATCCACAACGCGAGCGCCTGGTGCGCGAGCTTCTGGAGCTGGTCAAGCTCGACCACCTCGCCGCGCGCCACCCCCACGAACTCTCCGGCGGCCAGCAACAACGGGTGGCCCTGGCCCGCGCGCTGGCGCCCGAACCGCTGTTGCTGCTGCTCGACGAACCCTTCTCCAACCTCGACGTGGAACTGCGCCGCAGCCTCAGCCAGGAGGTTCGCGAGATCCTCAAGGCACGCGGCACCAGCGCGATCCTGGTGACCCACGACCAGGAAGAAGCCTTCGCCGTCTGCGACCACATCGGCGTGTTCAAGGAAGGTCACCTGGAACAGTGGGACACCCCCTACAACCTCTACCACGAGCCGCTGACGCCCTTCGTCGCCAGCTTCGTCGGCCAGGGCTACTTCATTCGCGGCCAGTTGCTCAGCCCCGATACGGTGCAGACCGAACTCGGCGTGATCCGCGGCAATCGCGCCTACAGCCTGCCTTCCGGCAGCGCGGTAGACGTCCTGCTGCGCCCGGACGACCTGGTGCACGCGCCGCAGGGCGAGCTGAAGGCGCGGATCGTCGGCAAGACCTTCCTCGGCGCCGCCACCCTGTACCGCCTGCAATTACCCACCGGTACCCAGCTGGAATCGATCTTCCCCAGCCATGCCGACCACCAGCCGGGCGATGACGTCGGTATCCGCGTCGCCGCCGACCACCTGGTGGTGTTCGCCGCCCGGGGCAGCGTCGCCGCGCACCTCGCTCCCGTCCAGGCCTGATACCTCGGCGCCGTTCGGTCGGCGGCGCCTTTCCCTATCGACCGCATAGGTGGAGCCGGACGTCTCCAGCCCCTACAATCGCCCGACGATTCGAGGAGCCTGAACGATGCTGATGGTGATTTCCCCCGCCAAGACCCTGGACTACGAGACCCCGCCGGTCACCCACCGCTTCACCCAGCCGCAATACCTGGACCACGCCCAGGAACTGATCCAGCAACTGCGCCAGCTCACCCCGCTGCAGATCAGCGAACTGATGAAGCTTTCCGACAAGCTCGCCGGCCTGAATGCCGCTCGCTACGCCAGCTGGCATCCGGAGTTCACCCCGGAGAACGCCAAGCAGGCGTTGCTCGCCTTCAAGGGCGATGTCTACACCGGCCTCAACGCGGAAGACTTCGGCGAGGACGATTTCGCCTTCGCCCAGGATCACCTGTGCATGCTCTCCGGTCTCTACGGCGTGCTGCGCCCGCTCGACCTCATGCAGCCCTATCGACTGGAAATGGGCACCCGCCTGGCCAACGCCCGTGGCAAGGATCTCTACGCCTTCTGGGGCGAGCGTATCAGCCAGTGGCTGAACGAAGCGCTGGCCGCCCAGGGCGACGACGTGCTGCTCAACCTGGCTTCCAACGAGTACTTCGGCGCGGTGAAGCGCAAGGCGCTGCAAGCGCGGGTCATCGACACCGAGTTCAAGGACCTGAAGAACGGCCAGTACAAGATCATCAGCTTCTACGCCAAGAAGGCTCGCGGCATGATGGCTCGCTACGTGATCCGCGAGCGCCTGCGCGACCCGGCCGGGCTGAAGGACTTCAACGCCCACGGCTATTACTTCAGCGCCGAGCAGTCCGGCCCGGATCAGCTGGTATTCCTCAGGGACGCCCCGCAAGACTGACCTCCCCCGGCCCGCCGCCCTGGCGGGCCGCTCCTCTTTCGGCACGCCGACGCCTCCTGGCGCTACCGTTCGTCCCTCCGACACCCCTGCTGCGTCGCCTTTCTCCCCGGAAAAGCCCTTGTGGCGAATAGGCCTACTCAACCGTTCGTCTGCAAGTCATGCGGAACTGCATCACATTTTTTCACGCCCAGCCCACAGACTTTTCCCCAATTCAAGGCGGAAATGCCATCTCCGGCGTAATCCATTGGCCATTACCAGCCTCCCGCCATTACATGCAAATTACGATTGCAAAGTGCATGGATCGAAGATTAAGGAATCCTTAAGGTTTGCTTAAGTCGGTAAAAGCGGCTTCTGTTTCATTCCGGTGACTCGGAACTTTCAGCCGCCATGCATTCTGCAACTAGTGGCCATTGGCAGGCATTTAACGGAAAGGCCATCAAGTTGGTATCAAGTGATATCAAACGGATATTTCCAAATATTTCGCGAGCGGGACAAACGGCCGGAACTTCCCTCGCAGAGAAAACATCCTATCACCGCGATGCCTATCGATAGTTATGGGCAGAGCAACTTGAAACCGTCTCGAATAATCGGACTCCGCTCCGAGGGACAAACTCAACCTGTTGAAATTAAAGGCCTTTAGAAACTTGAATTCTATGGACCGAACTAAAACGAAGCATCCAAGGTCGGGTTATGCACCGTTATTGAAACCCACCTGAAACATTAAAGGGCATGAACTTATAACTTGCCCTATTAGAGTGCCGAACAACTAAGCACTCTATTCGAAACTGCCTGAAGGCGGATCAAGGGCTCTGGATCGGGGCTCGTAGTAACGGCTCGCCAGATAGGGAAGTGGCCATACGGCCACCTCATTAACGGCGCGACAAACAATCGAGGTGAATGCGATGCGAATCAGCATCTTTGGTTTGGGCTATGTCGGTGCAGTATGTGCTGGCTGCCTGTCGGCACGCGGTCATGAAGTCATTGGTGTGGATGTCTCCAGCACCAAGATCGACCTGATCAACCAGGGCAAGTCGCCCATCGTCGAACCGGGCCTGGAAGCGTTGTTGCAGCAAGGCCGGCAGACCGGACGGCTGTCGGGCACCACCGATTTCAAGAAGGCCGTGCTGGACTCCGACGTATCGTTCATCTGCGTCGGCACGCCGAGCAAGAAGAACGGCGACCTGGACCTGGGCTACATCGAGACCGTCTGCCGCGAGATCGGCTTCGCCATCCGCGAGAAGTCCGAACGCCACACCGTGGTGGTGCGCAGCACCGTACTGCCGGGCACCGTCAACAACGTGGTGATCCCGCTGATCGAGGACTGCTCGGGCAAGAAGGCCGGGGTCGACTTCGGCGTCGGCACCAACCCCGAATTCCTCCGCGAGAGCACCGCGATCAAGGACTACGACTTCCCGCCGATGACCGTGATCGGCGAACTGGACAAGCAGACCGGCGACCTTCTCGAGGAAATCTACCGCGAGCTGGACGCGCCGATCATCCGCAAGACCGTCGAGGTCGCCGAGATGATCAAGTACACCTGCAACGTCTGGCACGCCGCCAAGGTCACCTTCGCCAACGAGATCGGCAACATCGCCAAGGCGGTCGGCGTCGACGGCCGCGAGGTGATGGACGTGATCTGCCAGGACCACAAGCTCAACCTGTCGCGCTACTACATGCGTCCCGGCTTCGCCTTCGGCGGCTCCTGCCTGCCCAAGGATGTACGCGCCCTCACCTATCGCGCCAGCCAGCTGGACGTCGAGCACCCGATGCTCGGTTCGTTGATGCGCAGCAACTCCAACCAGGTGCAGAAGGCCTTCGATCTCATCACCAGCCACGACACCCGCAAGGTCGGCCTGCTCGGCCTGTCGTTCAAGGCCGGCACCGACGATTTGCGCGAAAGCCCGCTGGTGGAGCTGGCCGAGATGCTCATCGGCAAGGGCTACGAGTTGCGCATCTTCGACCGCAACGTCGAATACGCGCGTGTCCACGGGGCCAACAAGGAATACATCGAGTCGAAGATCCCGCACGTCTCCTCACTGCTGGTCTCCGACCTCGACGAAGTGGTGGCGAGTTCCGATGTGCTGGTGCTGGGCAATGGCGACGAGCTGTTCGTCGACCTGGTGAACAAGACCCCGAGCGGCAAGAAGCTGGTCGACCTGGTGGGCTTCATGCCGCACACCACCACTGCCCAGGCCGAGGGCATCTGCTGGTAGCGGGCCGCCCCCTGGCCCCGTGAGCCGGTAAAGAACCTCTTTATCGCCCTCGGACCGAAGGCCGTCTCCGCGGCGTGCGCCATAACAACAACAAGCGCACGCCGGCGTCGAGGCCAAGGTCCCCAGCCCGATGGAACTGATGATGGAAACTTACAAACGTGGCCTCGCCGAAGCCACCGGCTGGCTGGTGTTCCTCAGCCTGCTGATGGTGCTCGCGCTGGCAGTGCCGAAGACCGTGTTCGACGCCGACTCCAAGGATTTCATCCTGCTTATCGGCGCCGTCGGCATCTGGCGCTACTCCATGGGCGGCGTGCACTTCCTGCGCGGCATGCTGTTCCTCCACGTGGTCTACCCGTACTACCGCCGGCACGTGCGCCAGTTGGGCAGCGCGGCCGACCCGTCGCACGTGTTCCTGATGGTCACCAGTTTCCGCATCGACGCCCTGACCACTGCCATGGTCTATCGCTCGGTGATCCGCGAAGCCATCGACAGCGGCTACCCGACCACCGTGGTCTGCTCCATCGTCGAGATGTCCGACGAGGTCCTGGTCCGTTCTCTGTGGGAGAAGATGAACCCGCCGGACCGGGTCAGCCTCGACTTCGTGCGGATTCCCGGCACCGGCAAGCGCGACGGCCTGGCCTATGGCTTCCGCGCGATTTCCCGGCACCTGCCGGACGACGACGCGGTGGTCGCGGTGATCGACGGCGACACCGTGCTCGACCACGGCGTGGTGAAGAAGACCGTGCCCTGGTTCAAGCTCTTCCCCAACGTCGGCGGCCTCACCACCAATGAATTCTGCGAAGTGCAGGGCGGCTACGTGATGAGCGAGTGGCACAAGCTGCGCTTCGCCCAGCGCCACATCAACATGTGCTCGATGGCCCTGTCCAAGCGCGTGCTGACCATGACCGGACGGATGTCGGTGTTCCGCGCCCGGGTGGTGACCAACCCCGAGTTCATCACCGACGTCGAGAACGACCACCTGGAGCACTGGCGCCTGGGTCGCTTCAAGTTCCTCACCGGTGACGACAAGTCCAGCTGGTTCAGCCTGATGCGCCTGGGCTACGACACCTTCTACGTGCCCGACGCGGCGATCAACACGGTCGAGCACCCGCCGGAGAAGAGCTTCATCAAGGCCAGCCGCAAGCTGATGTACCGCTGGTACGGCAACAACCTGCGGCAGAACTCGCGCGCGCTCAAGCTCGGCGCGCGGCGCCTGGGCTGGTTCACCATGCTGGTGCTGTTCGACCAGCGCGTCTCGATGTGGACCAGCCTGCTCGGCCTGGTGGTGGCGATCCTCGCCAGCCTCAAGTACAGCATCGCCTTCCTGCTGGTGTACCTGCTCTGGATCGGCCTCACCCGCCTGGTGCTGACCCTGCTCCTCTCGCTGTCCGGGCACCGCATCGGCCCGGCCTATCCGCTGATCCTCTATTACAACCAGATCGTCGGCGCGCTGGTGAAGATCTACGTGTTCTTCCGCCTCGACCGGCAGTCCTGGACCCGCCAGCCGACCAAGCTGGAGCGCGGCCTGGCCAGCTTCCAGCGCTGGTTCAACGCCTGGTCGTCGCGGGCCATGACCTTCTCTGCCGCCAGCATCTTCGTCGCCGTGCTGCTGACCATCGTATGACCACCGAATCGACTACGGACAACGCCAGGGCCGCGGCCCGCGCGCAAATCGACCCAGATTGGACCGAACAGGACCCGACACCATGAATACAGCCGTCAACGTCAACGTCGTGCACGAATCCGAAGCCCAGCGCCAGTTCGCCCGGGTCAAGCTGCCGGCGCGCATCCGCTACATCGGCGCCAACCGCGAAGGCGTCGACGCACGCCTGCTGGATCTCTCCGCCGGCGGCTTCGCCTTCACCGCGAGCGGCGCGCCGATCCAGCCAGGCGACCTGTACAAGGGCAAGCTGCTGTTCCAGGTCGACAGCATCAGCTTTTCCCTCGAAGTGGAGTTCCAGGTGCGCTCGGTGGACCCCGCCAGCCGCCGCGTCGGCTGCGAGTTCCAGAACCTCAAGCCGCGCGAGGTGGCGGCCCTGCGCTACCTGATCACCTCCTACCTGGCCGGCGAGGTGATCGGCGTCGGCGACATGCTCAATACCCTCCAGCGCGAGAACTTCACCAAGGCCCGCAAGCAGGGCGGCGGCAACGGCGGGATGGGCTTCTTCGGCCGGGTCCGGGCGGTGACCCTGAGCACCGCGATCTTCGTCGTCGGGGTCGGCGCCTTCGCCTTCATCCTCAACCAGATGTACAACCTGTACTTCGTCACCCATGCCGATTCCGGCGTGGTCAGCGTCCCCAACCAGCAGATCACCATGCCCCGCGAGGGCACCGTGCAGAGCCTTCTCGGGCCCAACGCGGAAGTCGCCAAAGGCGCGCCGATCGCTACCTTCTCGGCCAACCTGCTGGACATGCTCAAGGGCAACCTGACCGAGGAGCAGCTCAACCCGGGCAACATCGAGAAGCTCTTCGGCCACCAGATGAAAGGGACCCTGACCAGCCCCTGCGACTGCCGCGTAGTCCAGCAACTGGTAGCCGACGGGCAATACGCCAACAAGGGCCAGGTGATCTTCACCCTCGCCCCGCGCGACAGCGTGGCCAGCATCGAGGCGCGCTTCCCCTACCGCAACGCCGCCGAGCTGGCGCCGGGCACCCGGGTGAACTTCCAGGTCGCCGGCGACGGCGTCAACCGCAGCGGCCGCATCGTCAACACCGCGCCGGTGGACGGCGACCTGTCCTCGGAAATCCGCGTGCAGATCCAGCCCGACCAGCCGCTCGACGCCCAGTACGCCGGCCGCCCGGCCGAGGTCAGCATCGGCGGCCTGCCCGGCCGCACCCTGCTGAACAAGGCCGTGACCCTGGCCACCGCTCGCTGACCGGTACCCGACCATGAAGATGCCCATCCTCCCTCCCCTGCCCCTGGCGTCCCGGCACCTGCTGCTGGCCTCGGCCATCGCCCTGGCCGCCGGCTGCGCCGGGCTGCCCGACCAGCGCCTGGCCCAGGAGGCCCTGGAGCGCGGCGACCTCGCCACCGCCCAGAGCAACTACCAGGCCCTGGCCGCAATGGGTTACGCCGACGCCCAGGTCGGCCTCGCCGACATGCAGGTCGCCAGCGGCGACAGCGCCCAGCAGGCCAAGGCCGAAAAGCTCTACCGCGAGGCCGCGCAGACCTCGCCGCGGGCCCGCGCGCGCCTTGGCAAGTGGCTGGCTGCCAAGCCCGGCGCCAGCGACGCCGAGCACCGCGAGGCCGAGCGCCTGCTCAGCCAGGCCTTCGAACAGGGCGAGGACAGTGCCCTGGTGCCGCTCATCGTGCTCTACCTGCAATACCCGCAGTCCTGGCCGGAAATCGACCCGCAGCAGCGCATCGACCAGTGGCGCGCGCGCGGACTGCCGCAGGCCGACCTGGCGCAGATCATCCTCTACCGCACCCAGGGCACCTACGCCCAGCACCTGGGCGAGATCGAGCAGGTCTGCCAGCGCTGGCTGCGGCGCATGGACGTGTGCTGGTACGAACTGGCCACGGTCTACCAGATGCAGGGCAACGCGGAAAAGCAGAAGGCCCTGCTCGAACAGCTGCGCGCCGCCTACAAGGCCGGCCGGGTGCCCGGCGAGCGGGTCGACTCGGTGGCCGGGGTGCTCGCCGACGGCGAACTCGGCCAGCCCGACCCGCAGACCGCCCAGGCGCTGCTGGAAGAGATCGCGCCGAGCTACCCCGCGGCCTGGGTCAGCCTGGCCAAGCTGCTCTACGACTATCCCGACCAGGGCGACCTGGAAAAGATGCTCGGCTACCTGAAGAACGCCCAGGACGCCGCCCAGCCACGCGCCGAACTGCTCCTCGGGCGCCTCTACTACGACGGCAAGTGGGCGCCGCAGGACCCGCGCAAGGCCGAGCGGCACCTGCTCAAGGCCGCCGCCAGCGAACCCCAGGCCAACTACTACCTGGGGCAGATCTACCGCCGCGGCTTCCTCGGCAAGGTCTATCCGCAGAAGGCCGTCGACCACCTGATCCTCGCCGCCCGCGCCGGCCAGGCCAGCGCCGACATGGCCCTGGCCCAGCTCTGGTCGCAGGGCCGCGGCATCCAGCCGAACCGGGTCAACGCCTACGTCTTCGGCCAGCTCGCCGTGCAGCAGCAGGTACCGCAGGCCAGCGACCTGCTCGGGCAGATCGAAGCGCAACTGCCGCCGGCCGAACGCAGCCAGGCGCAGCAATTGCTCAAGCGCGAACAACAGAGCCGCGGCAACAACTGGCAGGCCACCGTCAGCCTGCTGCAGAGCCAGGACTCGCCGATCAACGAAGAAGAGCCAGAAAGCCTATGAACAGCTCCCGTTCCGTCAACCCGCGGCCGTCCTTCGCGCCGCGCGCCCTGTCCCTGGCCATCGCCCTGCTGCTCGGCGCGCCGGCGTTCGCCGCCAACAGCGGCGAGGCGCCGAAGAACTTCGGCCTGGACGTGAAGATCACCGGCGAATCGGAAAACGATCGCGACCTCGGCACCGCTCCCGGCGGCACCCTCAACGACATCGGTATCGACCTGCGGCCCTGGGCCTTCGGCCAGTGGGGCGACTGGAGCGCCTACTTCATGGGCCAGGCGGTGGCCGCCACCGACACCATCGAGACCGACACCCTGCAATCGGACACCGACGACGGCAACAACAGCCGCAACGACGGTCGCGAGCCGGACAAGAGCTACCTCGCCGCACGCGAATTCTGGGTCGACTACGCCGGCCTCACCGCCTACCCCGGCGAGCACCTGCGCTTCGGCCGCCAGCGCCTGCGGGAAGACAGCGGCCAGTGGCAGGACACCAACATCGAGGCGCTGAACTGGAGCTTCGAGACCACCCTGCTCAACGCCCATGCCGGGGTCGCCCAGCGTTTCAACGAATACCGCACCGACCTCGACGAACTGGCTCCGGAGGACAAGGACCGCACCCATGTGTTCGGCGACATCTCCACCCAGTGGGCGCCGCACCACCGCATCGGCGTGCGCATCCACCACGCCGACGACAGCGGCCACCTGCGCCGCCCCGGCGAGGAAGTCGACAACCTCGACAAGACCTATACCGGCCAGCTCACCTGGCTCGGCATCGAGGCTACCGGCGATGCCTACAACTATCGTTCGAGCATGCCGCTGAACTACTGGGCCAGCGCCACCTGGCTGACCGGCGACCGCGACAACCTGACCACCACCACGGTCGACGACCGGCGCATCGCCACCGGCAAGCAGAGCGGCGACGTCAATGCCTTCGGCGTCGACCTCGGCCTGCGCTGGAACATCGACGAGCAATGGAAGGCCGGCGTCGGCTACGCCCGCGGCAGCGGCGGTGGCAAGGACGGCGAGGAGCAGTTCCAGCAGACCGGGCTGGAGAGCAATCGCTCCAACTTCACCGGCACCCGCTCGCGCGTGCACCGCTTCGGCGAAGCCTTCCGCGGCGAACTGAGCAACCTCCAGGCAGCCACCCTGTTCGGCTCCTGGCAACTGCGCGAGGACTACGACGCGAGCCTGGTCTACCACAAGTTCTGGCGCGTCGACGACGACTCCGACATCGGCACCAGCGGCATCAACGCCGCCCTGCAACCGGGCGAGAAGGACATCGGCCAGGAACTCGACCTGGTGGTGACCAAGTACTTCAAGCAAGGCCTGCTGCCGGCCTCGATGAGCCAGTACGTCGACGAGCCCTCGGCGCTGATCCGCTTCCGCGGCGGCCTGTTCAAGCCGGGCGACGCCTACGGGCCGGGCACCGACTCGACCATGCACCGCGCCTTCGTCGACTTCATCTGGCGCTTCTGAGCCCCGCGAGGAAACCGGACATGCCCGACATTTCCCTTTCGATCCCCCGCCGCCGGCTCCCGCGCCTGCGCCCGCTGGCCGCGGCAGTGCTCGGCGCGGTGCTGCTGCACGGCCAGGCGTGGGCGGCGCAGCCGGTGGAGAAACCGCAGCCGGTCCCGGCGCAGGCCGGCAACGAGCCGGGCCTGACCCAGGGCCTGAAGGAAACCGGCAACTACACGGTGACCACCGCGCCGGCCGAACCGTTGCACCTGGACCCGCCGAAACTGCCCGACCTCTCCGGCTACACCGCCGCCGCGGTGGAAGCCAAGATCGTGCGCAAGCCGGGTGGCCGCGCCAGCGTGCAGCGGATGGTCCAGCAGCAGCCGCTGAAGGAGTTCACCGGTGGCAGCAACCGCCTCTCCGAATGGGTCAAGCGCCAGCGCCAGATGCCCCAGGCGATCTTCATCGAAGGCGGCTACGTGAACCTCGCCCAGCTCGCCGGCAAGCTTCCCGCCAGCGCGCTGGAACAGGTCGAGCCGGGGGTGTTCGTCGCCCGCCTGCCGATCGTGGTCAGCCAGGGCGCGACCCTCGACATCGACAAGCAGGTCAAGGAACTGCGCCTGTCCCAGGAGCGCGGCGCGTTCCTGGTCAACGACGGCATGCTGTTCGTCCGCGACAGCAAGGTCACCGGCTGGAGCGAATCGAAGAAGGAGCCGGCCTGGTTCAAGACGCCCAACGAGTTCCGTCCGTTCCTGATCTCCTGGGGCGGCGCCGAGGTGTACCTGAGCAACAGCACCTTCACCAGCTTCGGCTACAACGCCTCCAAGGCCTACGGCATCTCCATCTCGCAGTACAGCCCGGGCATGGACAAGCAGATGAAGCGCCCGCGCCCCAAGGGCTGGGTGATCGACTCGACCATCGTCGACAGCTGGTACGGCTTCTATTGCTACGAGGCCGACGACCTGGTGGTGAAGGGCAACACCTACCGCGACAACATCGTCTACGGCATCGACCCGCACGACCGTTCGCACCGCCTGATCATCGCCGACAACACCGTCCACGGGACCAGGAAGAAGCACGGCATCATCGTCTCGCGGGAAGTCAACGACAGCTTCATCTTCAACAACCGCAGCTACGAGAACAAGCTTTCCGGGATCGTCCTCGACCGTAACAGCGAGGGCAACCTGGTGGCCTACAACGAGGTCTACCGCAACCATTCCGACGGCATCACCCTCTACGAGAGCGGCGACAACCTGCTCTGGGGCAACCAGGTCCTGGCCAACCGCCGCCACGGCATCCGCGTGCGCAACAGCGTGAACATCCGCCTCTACGAAAACCTCGCGGCGGGCAACCAGCTGATCGGCGTGTACGGCCACATCAAGGACCTCACCAACACCGACCGCAACATCGCCCTCGACCCGTTCGACACCAAGGTCTCGCTGATCGTGGTCGGCGGCAAGCTCGCCGGCAACGGCTCCGGCCCGCTCTCGGTGGATTCGCCGCTGAGCCTCGAACTGTACCGGGTGGCGATGCTCGCCCCGACCAAATCCTCCGGCATCAGCCTGCCCGGCGTTCTCGGCGAGAAGCAGGACCAGATCCTCGACCTGCTGGTGCGCCAGGACAAGGCGGTGCTGATCGATCCCGTGGAAAGCCAGGCCGAACTCCAGGACTGAGGACCCAGACGCATGAAAACCCGCACTTCCCGACTGTTCCGCCTGAGCGCCCTGGCCGCCGGCCTCTGCCTGGCCCAGGCAGCCCTCGCCGCCGACCCCGGCGCGGCGCCGAGCTACCAGGCGCTGCCGGCCGGCAACCTGTGCCCGGCCGCCGCCGACGACTCGCGCTACAACACCAAGTACCTGGGCTTCTTCACCCACCTGGTGCAGGCCCAGGATGACTGGCTGTTCCGCACCACCTACGACCTGCGTACCGACTTCGGCACCAGCGCCGAAGGCTGGCGCGAACTCCGCGCACTGCGCGACGAACTCAAGCGCAAGGGCATCGAGCTGGTGGTGGTCTACCAGCCAACCCGCGGCCTGGTGAACCGCGAGAAGCTCAGCCCGGCGGAAAAGGCCGGCTTCGACTACGAGCTGGCGAAGAAGAACTACCTGGCGACCATCGCCCGCTTCCGCCAGGCCGGCATCTGGACCCCGGACTTCTCGCCGCTGTTCGACGAGAAGGAGGAGCACGCCTACTACTTCAAGGGCGACCACCACTGGACTCCCCATGGCGCCCGGCGCAGCGCGAAGATCGTGGCCGAGACGCTGAAGCAGGTGCCCGGCTTCGAGGAGATCCCCAAGAAGCAGTTCGAAAGCAAGCGCGTCGGCCTGCTGTCCAAGCTCGGCACCTTCCACAAGGCCGCCGCGCAACTCTGCGGCAACAGCTACGCCACCCAGTACGTCGACCGCTTCGAGACCGAGCCGGTGGGCGCCAGCGACAGCGGCGACCTGTTCGGCGACGGCGGCAACCCGCAGATTGCCCTGGTCGGCACCTCCAACAGCGGCCCGGCCTACAACTTCGCCGGCTTCCTGGAGGAGTTCAGCGGCGCCGACATCCTCAACAACGCGGTGTCCGGCGGCGGCTTCGACAGTTCGCTGCTGGCGTACATGACCAGCGAGGAATTCCACAAGAACCCGCCGAAGATCCTCATCTGGGAATTCGCCACCCACTACGACATGGCGCAGAAGAGCTTCTACCGCCAGGCCATGCCGCTGGTGGACAACGGCTGCTCCGGCCGGAAGACCGTGCTCAGCCGCAAGGTCAAGCTGCGCCAGGGCCGCAACGAGGTGCTGCTGAACAGCGCCGCGCTACCGATCCGCAGCGGCAGCTACGTCGCCGACGTGACCTACAGCGACCCTTCGGTACACGAGTTGAAGAACACCATCTGGTACATGAACGGCCGCCGCGAGCAGTTGAAGATCGAGCAGTCGAAAGCCGTCGATACCGGCGGCCGCTACGTCTTCCAGCTACGCAACGACAGCGACTGGGCCGACCAGCAGTTCCTTTCCCTGGAAATCGAAGCGCCGGAGGACATGCCCCAGGGCCTGGAGGTCCAGGCCAGCATCTGCCAGGCGGCGCCCGCCAAGGCCAGCCAGTCGGTGGCCGGGAGGTAAACGATGAAAACGTCCCACCTGATCCGTATCGCCCTGCCCGGCGCCCTCGCCGCGGCATTGCTCGCCAGCCAGGTCAGCCAGGCCGCCGACCTGGTACCCCCGCCCGGCTACTACGCGGCGGTCGGCGAGCGCAAGGGCAGCGCCGGCAGTTGCCCCGCGGTGCCGCCGCCGTATACCGGCAGCCTGGTCTTCACCAGCAAGTACGAAGGCTCCGATTCGGCGCGGGCGACCCTCAACGTCAAGGCGGAGAAGACCTTCCGCTCGCAGATCAAGGACATCACCGACATGGAGCGCGGCGCCACCAAGCTGGTCACCCAGTACATGCGCAGCGGCCGCGACGGCGACCTGGCCTGCGCACTGAACTGGATGAGCGCCTGGGCCCGCGCCGGCGCCCTGCAGAGCGACGACTTCAACCACACCGGCAAGTCCATGCGCAAATGGGCGCTGGGCAGCCTCTCCGGCGCCTACATGCGCCTGAAGTTCTCCAGCTCGCGGCCGCTCGCGGCCCACGCCGAGCAGAGCCGGGAAATCGAGGACTGGTTCGCCCGGCTCGGCACCCAGGTAGTCCGCGACTGGAGCGGCCTGCCGCTGAAGAAGATCAACAACCATTCCTACTGGGCGGCCTGGTCGGTGATGTCCACCGCGGTGGTGACCAACCGCCGCGACCTCTTCGACTGGGCGGTGAGCGAGTTCAAGGTCGCCGCCAACCAGGTCGACGAGCAGGGCTTCCTGCCCAACGAACTCAAGCGCCGCCAGCGCGCCCTCGCCTACCACAACTATGCGCTGCCGCCGCTGGCGATGATCGCCGCGTTCGCCCAGGTCAACGGCGTCGACCTGCGCCAGGAGAACCACGGCGCCCTGCAGCGCCTGGCCGAGCGGGTGATGAAGGGAGTCGACGACGAGGAAACCTTCGAGGAGAAGACCGGCGAGGACCAGGACATGACCGACCTCAAGGTCGACAACAAGTACGCCTGGCTGGAGCCCTACTGCGCCCTCTACCGCTGCGAGCCGAAGATGCTCGAGGCGAAGAAGGACCGCGAGCCGTTCAACAGTTTCCGCCTCGGCGGCGAAGTGACGCGGGTGTTCAGCCGCGAAGGGGGAAGTTGAGGGCGTGGCGGGAAGCGGGCGCACAGGCCGGGGGCCACGCGCCCCTCTACCCCGCTCGCCGACCAGGCGTCCCACCAGGCGCCACACCCCGACCCATGCGCGACAGACGCGGGCGGGCGCAACACCTTAGGCAACACCACGGGGAGGAAAACGGCGGGTCGTCCCGCCTTTCCTCGAGCGCTCCAGGGCGCGGAAAGGCAGGGCCGACCTGAATGGTTGACGCTCTAGAGAGAGAGACGGCATGGTCTTTTCTTCAAACGTGTTCCTGTTCCTGTTCCTGCCGGTCTTTCTCGGCCTGTACTACCTGAGCGGCGAACGTTACCGGAACCTGCTGCTGCTGATCGCCAGCTACGTGTTCTACGCCTGGTGGCGGGTGGACTTCCTCCTGCTGTTCGCCGGGGTCACCGTCTTCAACTACTGGATCGGCCTGCGCATCGGCGCCGCCGGCGTACGCACCAGGGCCGCGCAACGCTGGCTGATCCTCGGCGTGGTGGTCGACCTCTGCGTGCTCGGCTACTTCAAGTACGCCAACTTCGGCGTCGACAGCCTCAACGAGATCATCACCTCGTTCGGCATGCAGCCGTTCGTGCTGACCCACATCCTGCTGCCGATCGGCATCTCCTTCTACACCTTCGAGTCGATCAGCTACATCATCGACGTCTACCGCGGCGATACCCCGGCGACCCACAACCTGATCGACTTCGCCGCCTTCGTCGCGATCTTCCCGCACCTGATCGCCGGCCCGGTGCTGCGCTTCAAGGACCTGGTCGACCAGTTCAACCACCGCACCCACACCGTCGACAAGTTCGCCGAAGGCTGTACCCGCTTCATGCAGGGCTTCGTCAAGAAGGTGTTCATCGCCGACACCCTGGCCGCCCTCGCCGACCACTGCTTCGCCCTGCAGAACCCGACCACCGGCGACGCCTGGCTCGGCGCCCTGGCCTACACCGCGCAGCTCTACTTCGACTTCTCCGGCTACAGCGACATGGCCATCGGCCTCGGCCTGATGATGGGCTTCCGCTTCATGGAGAACTTCAACCAGCCCTACATCAGCCAGTCGATCACCGAGTTCTGGCGGCGCTGGCACATCAGCCTGTCGACCTGGCTGCGCGACTACCTCTACATCAGCCTGGGCGGCAACCGCGGCAGCACCTTCCAGACCTACCGCAACCTGTTCCTGACCATGCTCCTCGGCGGCCTGTGGCACGGCGCCAACTTCACCTACATCATCTGGGGCGCCTGGCACGGCATGTGGCTGGCGATCGAGCGGGCCCTCGGAGTGAACGCCGCGCCGCGCGTGCTCAACCCGTTGAAGTGGGCGTTCACCTTCCTCCTGGTGGTGATCGGCTGGGTGATCTTCCGCGCCGAGAACCTGCAGGTCGCCTGGCGCATGTACGAAGCCATGTTCAGCTTCGGCACCTGGCAGCTCTCCGAACTGAACCGCGCCAGCCTCACCGGCCTGCAGGTCGGCACCCTGGTCCTGGCCTACCTGGTGCTGACGTTCTTCGGCCTGCGCCAGTTCTACAACCAGCCATTGCAGACCAAGGCGCCCAAAGCCGCGGCGAACAGCGACGAAGTGGCCGCCGACGGCCCGGCCAGTGCCCAGCCGCGCGCCCCGCGCGAGGCCGCCGGCGACCCGGCGGCGATCGCCTACTCGCCGAGCGGCGCGCTGGTCTACCAGCCGAGCTGGCTCAGCCAGTTGCCCGTCCTGGCCACCCGCCTGGCGCTGCTCCTGCTGTTCGCCGCCTCGGTGCTGAAGCTCTCCGCGCAGAGCTACTCGCCATTCCTCTACTTCCAGTTCTGAGCGAGGCCCACGCCATGACACAGAGCATTTCCCGCCCCCTGCAATACGCCTATATCGCCGCCTTCGGCGGGCTGCTGCTGGGGCTCGCCGGATGGTCGCTGAAGAGCGTGCCGGGCTTCTCTGCCGCGGCCGATACGCCACTGCTCAACGGCAAGCTGGCGCACGCCTTCGAAGCCCACTACGACAAGGAATTCCCGATCAAGCGCCTGGGCACCAACCTCTGGGCCGCACTCGACTACACGCTGTTCCACGAAGGCCGCCCCGGCGTGGTGATCGGCAAGGACGGCTGGCTGTTCACCGACGAAGAGTTCAAGCCGGCACCGAGCGGCCAGCAACTGGAAGACAACTGGGCACTGGTGCGCGGCGTGCAGCGCGAGCTGAACCGGCGCGGCGTCAAGCTGGTGCTCGCGGTGATCCCGGCCAAGGCCCGCCTGTATCCCGAGCACATCGGCCGCGAGCAGCCGGCCGCGCTGCACGACAGCCTCTACCAGGACTTCCTGGCCCGCGCCCGCGCCGCCGGCATCGACAGTCCCGACCTGCTCGGCAGCCTGCGCCAGGCCAAGGACAACGGCGCGGTGTTCCTGCGCACCGACACCCACTGGTCGCCGCTCGGCGCGGAAACCGTGGCCCAGCGCCTCGGCGCGGAGATCCGCGAGACGCACCTGCTGGATGTGCCGGCGCAGAACTTCGTCACCCGCGTCGGCGAAGAACGCACGCACAAGGGCGACCTGCTCAGCTTCCTGCCGCTGGACCCGCTGTTCGACGAACTGCTGCCGCGTCCGGAGCAGTTGCAGCAACGCACCACCGAAGCCGCGCCGGCACTGCCGGGCGGCCAGCAGTCCGGCGCGGGCGACGACCTCTTCGGCGATAGCCAGCAACCGCGCCTGGCGCTGGTCGGCACCAGCTACAGCGCCAACCCCAGGTGGAACTTCGAGGGCGCGCTGAAACAGGCGCTGTCCGCCGACCTGATCAATTACGCGAAGGAAGGCAAGGGCCCCCTCGAACCGATGCTGGAACTGCTGCAGGACGAAGGCTTCCGCAAGGACCCGCCGCAACTGCTGGTCTGGGAGTTTCCCGAGCGCTACCTGCCGATGGCCAGCGACCTCAGCCAGTTCGACGCCGACTGGGTCGCCCAGCTGAAGGCCAGCGGCGGCCGCGATGAGCGCCTGGCCGCCAGCCGCAACGATTGAACGAACACAGCCAAGGCTGTTTACCCACGGGGCCGAGCGCCCCGCTGAAGAAGAAGCAACGGAGGAATACCCATGAACCCGATGACCCGCCGCCACACCTGGACCCGCCTGGCCTGCGCACTTTCCCTCGGCGTCGCCGCATTCGCCGCGCAGGCCGACGAGGGCGCCCTGTACGGGCCCCAGGCACCCAAGGGCTCGGCCTTCGTCCGCGCCTACAACGCCGGCAACAGCGAACTCGACGTGTCGGTCGGCAGCACCAGCCTGAACGACGTCGCGCCGCTCGGTTCCAGCGACTTCAAGTTCCTCCCCCCCGGCAGCTACACCGCCCAGGTCGGCCAGCAGAGCCTGCAGGTCAAGCTCGACCCGGACAGCTACTACACCCTGGTCAGCCAGCCCGGCGGCAAGCCGCAGCTGGTGGCCGAGCCGCCGTTCAAGAACAAGCAGAAGGCGCTGGTACGGGTGCAGAACCTCAGCGGCTCGAAGCTGACCCTGAAGACCGCCGACGGCAAGACCGACGTGGTCAAGGACGTCGGCCCGCAAAGCCACGGCGACCGCGAGATCAACCCGGTGAAGGTGAACCTGGCGCTGTTCGACGGCAGCAAGAAGGTCAGCGACCTGAAGCCAGTCACCCTGGCCCGCGGCGAGGTGGTCTGCCTGTACGTCACCGGCAGCGGCGGCAAGCTCGCGCCGGTCTGGGTCAAGCGCCCGGTGAAGGCGGACTGAGACCGACCGGGAGAGGCTCGCCCCTCCCGGCATTCCACACAACAAGACCGGCCCGACACCGGCGCACCAACCGTCAGCGCTCCCGCAGAAGGAGCGCACTGGAGAGGTCACCCGGGGCTCCGTGGAGCCCGGTAACGAGATATCCCGCCGCGCGGCGGGATCCCTAGACAGACGCATCGCTTCAAGGAGAAACAACATGATCCCAGTAATCCTTTCCGGTGGCAGCGGCTCGCGACTCTGGCCTCTTTCCCGCAAGCAGTACCCCAAGCAGTTCCTCGCCCTCACCGGCGACGACACCCTGTTCCAGCAGACCATCAAGCGCCTGGCCTTCGACGGCATGCAGGCGCCGCTGCTGGTGTGCAACAAGGAGCACCGCTTCATCGTCCAGGAACAGCTGGAGGCGCAGAACCTGGCGAGCCAGGCGATCCTGCTCGAACCCTTCGGCCGCAACACGGCGCCGGCGGTGGCCATCGCCGCGATGAAACTGGTCGCCGAAGGCCGCGACGAACTGCTGCTGATCCTTCCCGCCGACCACGTGATCGAGGACCAGCGCGCCTTCCAGCAGGCCCTGGCGCTGGCCACCAACGCCGCCGAAAAGGGCGAGATGGTGCTCTTCGGCATTCCCGCCAGCCGCCCCGAGACCGGTTACGGCTACATCCGCGCGAGCGCCGATGCGCAACTGCCGGAAGGCGTCAGCCGGGTGCAGAGCTTCGTCGAGAAACCCGACGAAGCCCGCGCCCGCGAGTTCGTCGCCGCCGGCGGCTACTACTGGAACAGCGGCATGTTCCTGTTCCGCGCCAGCCGCTACCTGGAAGAACTGAAGAAGCACGACGCCGACATCTACGACACCTGCCTGCTGGCCCTGGAGCGCAGCCAGCACGACGGCGACCTGGTGAACATCGACGCCGCCACCTTCGAATGCTGCCCGGACAACTCCATCGACTACGCGGTGATGGAGAAGACCTCGCGCGCCTGCGTGGTGCCGCTGTCCGCCGGCTGGAACGACGTCGGCAGCTGGTCGTCGATCTGGGACGTGCACGCCAAGGACGCCAACGGCAACGTCACCAAGGGCGACGTGCTGGTCCACGACAGCCACAACTGCCTGGTGCACGGCAACGGCAAGCTGGTCTCGGTGATCGGCCTGGAGGACATCGTGGTGGTGGAAACCAAGGACGCCATGATGATCGCCCACAAGGACCGGGTGCAGGACGTCAAGCACGTGGTCAAGGACCTCGACGCCCAGGGCCGTAGCGAGACCCAGAACCACTGCGAGGTCTACCGCCCGTGGGGCTCCTACGACTCGGTGGACATGGGCGGCCGCTTCCAGGTCAAGCACATCACCGTGAAGCCCGGCGCGCGCCTCTCGCTGCAGATGCACCACCACCGCGCCGAGCACTGGATCGTGGTTTCCGGGACCGCCCAGGTGACCTGCGACGACAAGACCTTCCTGCTCACCGAGAACCAGTCGACCTACATCCCGATCGCCTCCGTGCACCGCCTGGCCAACCCCGGCAAGATCCCGCTGGAGATCATCGAGGTGCAGTCCGGCAGCTACCTCGGCGAGGACGACATCGAGCGCCTGGAAGACGTCTACGGGCGCACCGCAGAACCGGCCCTGCAAGTGGTCGCCGGCAGCCGCTGAAGCGTCGACCCGGCCCCCTGGCGGAGCGATCCGCCAGGGGGTTGTTTTTTTCCGACAACCTACGGGATTGACTTTCCCTGGCCCTCCCCATGTTTCCATGAAGTTTCCGGAATATTCACGGGGAGCGGACATCAAGTATTAATGAACCCTTAAAGAAACAGGACTCGGGTTATTAATAAAGGCCACTCAGAAAACACCCGAGATCCATTCCAACCAACCCTGCAAGCCCCTGAAAACGCGGCTTCCGGCTTTATCCTCCAGTTTCTTCGAGTTCGTTCAGTCTTCATTCAGCCGTTGTTAAGCGAGTCTTAACAAACGTTCAGGCAGCATTCAGCGACATATAAATAACCTCTTCGTACCGCCCTCCCAGTACCGAGGCTTCATTACATGTCACTGGACTTTCTGCCATTCTCCCGGCCAAGCATCGGCGAGGACGAAATCGCCGCCGTGGAGCAGGTCCTGCGTTCCGGCTGGATCACCACCGGGCCGAAGAACCAGGAGCTTGAACAGCGCTTCGCCGAACGCCTCGGCTGCCGCCACGCGGTGGCGCTATCCTCGGCCACCGGCGCCCTGCACGTCACCCTGCTGGCGCTGGGCATCGGCCCCGGCGACGAAGTGATCACGCCGTCGCTGACCTGGGTCTCCACCGCCAACGTCATCACCCTGCTCGGCGCCACCCCGGTGTTCGTCGACGTCGACCGCGACACCCTGATGTGTTCGGCGCAGGCAGTGGAAGCCGCCATCGGCCCGCGCACCCGCGCCATCGTGCCGGTGCACTACGCCGGCTCCACCCTGGATCTCGAAGGCCTGCGCACGGTCGCCGGGCGCCACGGCATCGCCCTGGTCGAGGACGCCGCCCACGCGGTCGGCAGCGAATACCGCGGGCGCCCGGTAGGCTCCCGCGGCACGGCGATCTTTTCCTTCCACGCGATCAAGAACCTGACCTGCGCCGAAGGCGCGATGTTCGTCAGCGACGACAGCGCCCTCGCCGAACGGGTCCGCCGCCTCAAGTTCCACGGCCTCGGGGTCGATGCCTACGACCGCCTGAGCCATGGACGCAAGCCGCAGGCGGAAGTGATCGAGCCCGGTTTCAAATACAACCTGGCCGACCTCAACGCCGCCCTCGCGCTGGTCCAGCTCAAGCGCCTGGACGCGCTCAACGCGCGCCGCCAGGCCCTCGCCGAACGCTACCTGGAGCGCCTCGCCGGCCTGCCGCTGGCGCCGCTCGGCCTGCCCGCGCACAAGCAGCGCCACGCCTGGCACCTGTTCATCCTGCGCATCGACGCCGAGGCCTGCGGCCTGGGCCGCGACGCCTTCATGGAAGCCCTGAAGGCGCGCGGCATCGGTAGCGGCATCCATTTCATCGCCAGTCACCTGCACCACTACTACCGCCAGCGCCAGCCGCGCCTGAGCCTGCCCAACAGCGAGTGGAACTCGGCCCGCCTGTGCTCCATCCCGCTGTTCCCCGACATGCGCGACGACGACATCGAGCGCGTCGCCCGCGCCATCGAGGACATCCTGGAGAAACGTCGATGAAGCCCTATCCGATCGACCTGGTCTCGGTGGTGATCCCGGTCTACAACGAGGAAGCCAGCCTGCCCGAACTGCTGCGCCGCACCGAGGCCGCCTGCCTGGAGCTGGGCCGCGCCTTCGAGATCGTGCTGGTCGACGACGGCAGCCGCGACCGCTCCGCGGAACTCTTGCAGGCCGCCGCCGAACGCGACGGCAGCGCCGTGGTGGCGGTGATCCTCAACCGCAACTACGGCCAGCACGCGGCGATCCTCGCCGGCTTCGAACAGTCCCGTGGAGACCTGGTGATCACCCTCGATGCCGACCTGCAGAACCCGCCGGAGGAAATCCCGCGCCTGGTGGAGCGCGCCGCGCAGGGCTACGACGTGGTCGGCAGCATCCGCGCCGAGCGCCAGGACTCGGCCTGGCGGCGCTGGCCTTCGCGCCTGGTGAACCTGGCGGTGCAGCGCTCCACCGGGGTCGCCATGCACGACTACGGCTGCATGCTGCGCGCCTACCGGCGCAGCATCGTCGAAGCGATGCTGGCCTGCCGCGAACGCAGTACCTTCATCCCGATCCTGGCCAACGGCTTCGCCCGGCATACCTGCGAGATCCGCGTCGCCCACGCCGAGCGCGCCCACGGCGAATCGAAATACAGCGCGATGCGCCTGCTCAACCTGATGTTCGACCTGGTCACCTGCATGACCACCACGCCGCTGCGCCTGCTCAGCCTGGTCGGCGGCGGCATGGCCCTGGCCGGCTTCCTCTTCGCCCTGTTCCTCCTCGTGCTGCGCCTGGCCTTCGGCGCCGCCTGGGCCGGCAACGGCCTGTTCGTGCTGTTCGCCGTGCTGTTCATGTTCAGCGGCGTGCAGTTGCTCGGCATGGGCCTGCTCGGCGAGTACCTCGGGCGCATGTACAGCGACGTGCGCGCGCGGCCGCGCTTCTTCATCGAGCGCGTGGTCCGCGCCACGCCCTCCGCGCTTCCCTCGGCCCTACAGCGGGTCGGTTTCACCTCTTCATCCAGCGAGCCTTCCACGCCATGACCTCGAAAGCCGTCGTCTTCGCCTACCACGACATCGGTTGCACCGGTATCGAAGCCCTGCTCAATGCCGGCTACGAGATCGCCGCCGTCTTCACCCATGCCGACGACCCACGGGAAAACACCTTCTACGCCTCGGTCGCACGCCTCTGTGCCGAGCGCGGCATTCCGCTGCACGCGCCCGAGGACGTGAACCATCCGCTGTGGCTGGAGCGCATCCGCCAACTGCGCCCGGACTTCCTGTTCTCCTTCTACTACCGCCGCCTGCTCGGCGCCGAGCTGCTCGCCTGCGCCGCACGCGGCGCCTACAACCTGCACGGTTCGCTGCTGCCGCGCTACCGCGGACGCGCCCCGGCGAACTGGGTGCTGGTCAACGGCGAAACGCAGACCGGGGTGACCCTGCATCGCATGATCGAGCGCGCCGACGCCGGGCCGATCCTCGCCCAGCAGGCCGTCGCCATCGACCCCGAGGACACCGCCCTGAGCCTGCACGGCAAGCTGCGCAAGGCCGCCGGCGCCCTGCTGCGCGACAGCCTGCCGCTGCTCGCCCTCGGCGTGCTGCCGGAAGTCGAGCAGGACGAGAGCCAGGCCAGCCACTTCGGCCGGCGCACCCCGGCGGACGGCCTGCTCGACTGGCACAGGCCGGCACGGCAGTTGTACGACCTGGTGCGCGCGGTGACCCAGCCCTACCCTGGCGCCTTCTGCCAGGTCGGCGAACAGAAGCTGATCGTCTGGAGCGCCGAGGTGGTCGCCGGCAACCACGGTCGCGAGCCGGGCAGCGTACTGTCCTGCGACCCGCTGCGGATCGCCTGCGGCGAGGACTCGCTGGTGCTGCGCTTCGGCCAGCGCGGCGAGCGCGGCCTGTACCTGGCCGGCACGCAACTGGCCACCGAGCTGGGCCTGGTCGAGGGCGCGCGCCTGCGTGGCGCGGCGTCCGGCCCGCAGCGCCGCACGCGGGTGCTGATCCTCGGGGTCAACGGCTTCATCGGCAACCACCTGTCCGAACGCCTGCTGCGCGACGGGCGCTACGAGGTCCACGGCATGGACATCGGCTCCGACGCCATCGAACGGCTCAAGGCCGACCCGCATTTCCACTTCGTCGAAGGCGACATCGGCATCCATTCGGAGTGGCTCGAATACCATGTGAAGAAATGCGACGTGGTCCTGCCGCTGGTGGCCATCGCCACGCCCATCGAGTACACGCGCAACCCGCTGCGGGTGTTCGAACTGGACTTCGAGGAAAACCTGCGGATCGTCCGCTACTGCGTGAAATACGGCAAACGCGTGGTGTTCCCTTCCACCTCCGAGGTCTACGGCATGTGCCAGGACCCGGACTTCGACGAAGACCGCTCGAATCTGGTGGTCGGGCCGATCAACAAGCAGCGCTGGATCTACTCGGTGTCCAAGCAGTTGCTCGACCGGGTGATCTGGGCCTACGGCCAGCAGGGCCTGCGCTTCACCCTGTTCCGTCCGTTCAACTGGATGGGCCCGCGCCTGGACCGCCTGGATTCGGCGCGGATCGGCAGCTCGCGGGCGATCACCCAGCTCATCCTGCACCTGGTCGAAGGCACGCCGATCCGCCTGGTCGACGGCGGCGCGCAGAAGCGCTGCTTCACCGACGTCGACGACGGCATCGAGGCCCTCGCGCGGATCATCGACAACCGCGACGGCCGCTGCGACGGGCAGATCGTCAACATCGGCAACCCGGACAACGAGGCGAGCATCCGCCAGCTCGGCGAGGAACTGCTGCGCCAGTTCGAGGCCCACCCGCTGCGCGCGCAGTTCCCGCCCTTCGCCGGCTTCCGCGAGGTGGAGAGCCGCAGCTTCTACGGCGACGGCTACCAGGACGTGGCCCACCGCAAGCCGAGCATCGACAACGCCCGGCGCCTGCTCGACTGGCAGCCCACCATCGAACTGCGCGAGACCATCGGCAAGACCCTCGACTTCTTCCTCCACGAAGCGCTCCGCGAGCGCGAGGCACAGGCGTGATCCAGGCCGGCCTGCGCATCGACGTCGACACCTTCCGCGGCACCCGCGACGGGGTGCCGCGGCTGCTCGACCTGCTCGACGAAGCCGGGCTGAAGGCGACCTTCTTCTTCAGCGTCGGCCCGGACAACATGGGCCGCCACCTCTGGCGCCTGGCGCGCCCGGCGTTCTTCTGGAAGATGCTCCGCTCGCGCGCCGCCAGCCTGTATGGCTGGGACATCCTGCTGGCCGGCACCGCCTGGCCGGGCAAGCCGATCGGCCGCGAACTCGGCCCGCTGATGCGGCGGACCCAGGCCGCCGGCCACGAGGTCGGCCTGCACGCCTGGGACCACCATGCCTGGCAGACCCACGTCGGCGTCTGGAGCGCGCAGCAGCTCGGCGAGCAGATCCGCCGCGGCAGCGATTGCCTGGCGGACATCCTCGGCCAGCCGGTGCGTTGTTCCGCCGCCGCCGGCTGGCGCGCCGATGGCCGGGTGGTCGAGGCCAAGCAGCCCTTCGGCTTCCGCTACAACAGCGACTGCCGCGGACGCGGCGCGTTCCGCCCGCGCCTGGCCGACGGCAGCCCCGGCATCCCGCAGGTGCCGGTGAACCTGCCGACCTTCGACGAGGTGGTCGGTCCCGGCCTGCCGCGCGAGGCCTACAACGACTTCATCCTGGAACGCTTCGCCGCTGGCCGCGACAACGTCTACACCATCCACGCCGAGGTCGAGGGGCTGCTCCTCGCCCCGGCGTTCCGCGAACTGCTGCGGCGCGCCGAACGGCGTGGCATCCGCTTCCGCCCGTTGGGCGAACTGCTGCCGGACGATCCGCGCAGCCTGCCGCTGGCCGAACTGGTGCGCGGCCGCCTGGCCGGCCGCGAGGGCTGGCTGGGAGTGCGCCAGCCATGAGCCGCCGCCAGACCTGGTCGCTGCTGCTGATCGCCTTCGGCCTGTTCTACCTGGTTCCATTGAGCAACCATGGCCTGTGGATTCCCGACGAGACCCGCTACGCGCAGATCAGCCAGGCGATGCTGCTGGGCGGCGACTGGGTGTCGCCGCACTTCCTCGGCCTGCGCTACTTCGAGAAGCCGGTCGCCGGCTACTGGATGATCGCCCTCGGCCAGGCGGTCTTCGGCGAAAACCTGTTCGGCGTGCGCATCGCCTCGGTCGTCGCCACCGCCCTCAGCGTCCTGCTCGCCTACCTGCTGGCCCGCCGCCTGTGGCGCGACCCGCGCACCAGCCTGGCGTGCGCGCTGCTCTACGCCAGCTTCGGCTTGATCGCCGGGCAGTCCGGCTATGCCAACCTCGACCCGCAATTCACCTTCTGGGTCAACCTGAGCCTGGTGGCGCTGTGGTACGCCCTCGACGCGGGGAGCCGCCGCGCGCGCCTGCTCGGCTGGATCCTGCTCGGCCTCGCCTGCGGCATGGGCTTCCTGACCAAGGGCTTCCTCGCCTGGCTGCTGCCGGTGCTGGTCGCCCTGCCCTACATGCTCTGGCAGCGGCGCTGGCGCGAGCTGCTTGGCTACGGCGCGCTGGCGGTGCTGGCGGCGCTGCTCGTCTGCCTGCCCTGGGCGCTCGCCGTGCATGCGCGGGAAGCGGACTACTGGCGGTTCTTCTTCTGGCACGAACACATCCGCCGCTTCGCCGGCGAAGACGCCCAGCACTCTCGCCCGTGGTGGTTCTACCTGCCGTTGCTGGTGGTCGCCTGCCTGCCCTGGAGCGGCCTGCTGCCGAGCGCTCTGCGCCAGGCCTGGCACGAGCGGCGCCAGGCGCCGGTGGTCTTCCTGGCGCTATGGCTGCTGTTGCCGCTGGCGTTCTTCAGCCTGAGCCGGGGCAAGCTGCCGACCTACATCATGCCCTGCCTGCTGCCGCTGGCACTGCTCATGGGCCACGCCCTGGTGCAGCGGCTGCGCCTGGGGAACAGCGTCGCGCTGCGCGGCAACGGGCTGCTCAACCTGGGCCTGGCGCTCCTCGCGCTGGCGGCCCTGGCCTACCTGCAACTGCGCAAGCCGGTGTACCAGGAAGAACCCTTCGAGCTGTTCCTGGTCCTGCTGGTGATCGGCGCCTGGGCCGCCGCCGGCCTCGCCCAGTGGCGCTACCCGCTACGCGCCTGGGCCGCGCCGCTGCTGGCGAGCTGGGTGCTGATCGCGCTGCTGCCGGCAGCGATGCCCAACCATGTGGTGCAGAACAAGACCCCCGACCTGTTCGTCGCCGAACACCTCGACGAACTGACCGGCGCCCGCCATCTGCTGAGCAACGACCTCGGCGCCGCCTCGGCCCTCGCCTGGCGCCTGCGTCGTAGCGACGTGACGCTCTACGACACGCGCGGCGAGCTGAAGTACGGCCTCTCCTACCCCGAGCACAGCCAGCGCAGCGTGCCCTTGGCAGACATCCGCCAGTGGCTCTGGCGGGCACGCCAGGACGGCTCGGTTGCCGTGCTGCTGCGGATCAACAGCGCCAGCGACCGCTACCAGCTGGCGCTGTTGCCGGGCGACGGCGAACGCTACCGGAACGGCAACCTGGTCCTGGCGATCCTGCCGCAGGTGCGCCCATGAGCGCCGCGCTGCTGCTCGCCACCCTGCTCATGACCGGCCTCGGCCAGGTTGCGCAGAAGCTCACCGTGGAGCACTGGCGCCTGGTCGCCGCCGACGGCTGGACGGCGCGCCTGCGCAGTCCGTGGCCGTG
The DNA here is from genome assembly GCF_001836405.1 of Pseudomonas sp. HMSC057H01. Classification (NCBI taxonomy): domain Bacteria; kingdom Pseudomonadati; phylum Pseudomonadota; class Gammaproteobacteria; order Pseudomonadales; family Pseudomonadaceae; genus Pseudomonas; species Pseudomonas sp. HMSC057H01. The sequence goes on from NZ_KV828379.1 coordinate 68,053, forward strand.
GCTGGCGCTGCTCGCCCTCGGGCTCGGCCTGCTCTGCTGGCTGCTGCTCCTGCAACGGGTGGAAGTCGGCAGCGCCTATCCGATGCTGGCGCTGAACTTCGTCCTGGTCACCCTGGCGGCACGCTTCGTCTTCGATGAGCCGGTGGATCGCCGCCACCTCGCCGGCCTGTTGCTGATCGTCGCCGGCGTGGTCCTGCTCGGGAGGAGCGCATGAACGCGCTACGCGGCTGGCTGGCGGCGCTGGGCAGCATGCTGCTGGCCAGCGCCGCCCAGCTCGGCATGCGCTGGGGCATGAGCCGCCTGCCGCTACCGGAAGCCTGGGCCGGGCAAACGCCGGAGCGCGCCGCGCTGCTCGCGGTAGCCCTGGCGGTGACGGCCTACGCCGCCTCCCTGCTGTGCTGGCTGGCCGCCCTGCGCCACTTGCCGCTGGGCCGCGCCTACAGCCTGTTGAGCGCCAGCTACGCGCTGGTCTACCTGCTGGCGGCGAGCCTGCCGGCGTTCGATGAAACCTTCAGTACCAGCAAGACCCTGGGCGTAGGCCTGGTGGTGCTCGGCGTGTTGACCGTCAACGCCCGCCGCACCGCTGCCGCGCCCGCGCATCATCCGTCGAGGAAAGCACCATGAAGATCAGCGTATTCGGCAGTGGCTATGTAGGACTGGTGCAGGCCGCCGTCCTCGCCGAAGTGGGCCACGATGTACTGTGCATGGACATCGACCGGAACAAGGTCGAACGCCTCGCGCAGGGCCTCGCCAGCATCTACGAACCCGGGCTCGACGCCTTGCTGCGCGAAGGCCTGGACAGCGGCCGCCTGCGTTTCAGCAGCGATGCGCGCCTCGCCGTGGAACACGGCCGGGTGCAGTTCATCGCGGTCGGTACCCCGCCTGGCGAGGACGGCGCGGCCGATCTCGGCGCGGTCTTCGCGGTGGCCGATGCCATCGCCGAGCATCGCCGCAAGCCCGTCATCGTGGTGGAGAAATCGACCGTCCCGGTAGGCACCGGCGACCGCCTGCGCGCGCACATCGAGCGGCGCCTGGAAGCCGACGGACGCGAGCTGGAATTCGAGATCGTCTCCAACCCGGAATTCCTCAAGGAAGGCTCCGCCGTCGCCGACTGCCGGCGCCCGGACCGCATCGTGGTCGGCTGCGACAACGAAGAGGTGCGCCAGGTGATGCGCGAACTCTACGAGCCGTTCAACCGCAACCACGACCGCATGCTGTTCATGGGCCTGCGCAGCGCCGAACTGACCAAGTACGCGGCGAACGGCATGCTGGCGACCAAGATCAGCTTCATCAACCAGATCGCCGAACTGGCCGAACACCTCGGCGCCGACATCGAGGCGGTGCGCCAGGGCATCGGCGCCGACCCGCGGATCGGCTACCACTTCATCTACCCCGGCTGCGGCTACGGCGGCTCCTGCTTCCCCAAGGACATGCGCGCGCTGATCCACAGCGCCGAGCAGGCGCATTGCTCCAGCGACCTGTTGCAGGCAGTGGAAGCGATCAACCGGCGGCAGAAGCACAAGCTGTTCGAACGCATCCGGGTGTTCTACGACGGCGACCTGCGCGGCAAGACCTTCGCCCTTTGGGGCCTGGCCTTCAAGCCGAACACCGACGACATGCGCGACGCGCCCAGCCGCGAACTGATGGAAGCGCTCTGGCGCCACGGCGCGCAGGTGCGCGCCTACGATCCCGAAGCCATGCAGGAAACCCAGCGGCTCTATGGCCACGACGAACGCCTGAGCCTGATGGGCACCCCCGAGGCGACCCTGGGAGGCGCCGATGCGCTGGTCATCTGCACCGAGTGGCAGCAATTCAAGGCACCGGATTTCGAGCTGCTCAAGGAGCGCCTGAAGGCCCCGGTGATCTTCGACGGGCGCAACCTCTACGACCCCGAGCGCATGGCCCGCCACGGCTTCCACTACTACCCGATGGGACGCGGGCAGTCCTGCTCGTTGCCGATCAACGAGGCCAGCCTCGCACAGGAAGATGGCGTGCGCCTGTTGCGCCAGGCCTGAGGCCGCCCCAGGTCGGATCGACCGCTGGGGCGAATAACCGCTGCGGTTATCCGCCGGTTCGCCGGAGTATCGGCGGATAACGCCTGCGGCGTTATTCGCCCTACCCCCTGCCACGTCGCTCAGGTGGCGTAGGGCGCATGACCGCCTCGCGGCTATCCGCCAGCCGCCGGCTCCCGCGAGGACGAGGTCCCCAACGCCAGTCCCGGCTCGGCGCCGCGCTTGAGCACGGCGTAGAGCAGCCCGGTAAGCAGGCTGCCGGCGACGATCGCCAGCAGGTACGCCAGGGCGTGGTTGATCGCGTTGGGCACCAGCATCACGAACAACCCGCCGTGAGGCGCCTGCAACTTGCAGCCGAAATACATCGACAGGGCGCCGGTCAGCGCGCCGCCGGCGATGCTCGCCGGGATCACCCGCAACGGGTCCTTGGCGGCGAACGGGATCGCGCCTTCGGAGATGAAGCACAGCCCCAGCACCGAGGCTGCCTTGCCGGCCTGCCGCTCGCTCTCGGCGAACTTGCGCCGCGCCAGCAGGGTCGCCAGGCCCATGCCGATCGGCGGCACCATGCCCGCCGCCATCACCGCCGCCATCGGCGCGTAGCTGTGCGACGAGAGCAGGCCGACGGAAAAGGCGTAGGCGGCCTTGTTGACCGGTCCGCCGAGGTCGACGCACATCATCCCGCCGAGCAGCAGGCCGAGGAGGATGGCATTGGAGGTACCCATGCCGTCGAGGAACCCGGTCAGTGCCGCGAGCATCCCGGCCACCGGCTTGCCGACCACGTAGAGCATCAGCAGGCCGGTGACCAGGCTGGCCAGCAACGGGATGACCAGGATCGGCTTCAGCGCTTCCAGGCTCGCCGGCAGCCTCAGCCCGTGGCTGATGGCCCGCGCCGCATAGCCGGCGATGAAGCCGGCGACTATCCCGCCGATGAACCCGGCGCCGAGGGTCCCGGCGAGCAGGCCGCCGAGCATGCCCGGCGCCAGGCCCGGGCGGTCGGCGATGGAATAGGCGATGTAGCCGGCGAGCATCGGCACCATCAGGACGAAAGCCGTGTCGCCGACCGTCCTCAGCACCGCCGCCAGGCTGCCCGGCTGCTTGTAGGCATCGATGCCGAAGGCCAGCGACAGGGCGATCAGCAGGCCGCCCGCGACCACCATCGGCAACATGAACGACACCCCGGTCAGCAGGTGCTTGTACACCCCGCGCTTCTCGTCCCTGGCGACCACCGCGCTGGCTGCGCCCGCGCTCTCGACCTGCCCTTCCGCCAGCGCCCGCTCGAGCGTCGCGCGGGCCTGCTTGAGGGCCACGCCGGTGCCGCAACGGTAGATCTTCTTGCCGGCGAAACGGGCCGTGTCCACGTCGATGTCGGCGGCCAGCAGGACCACGTCGGCGGCGGCGATGTCCGCCGGGTCGAGCGGGTTGCGCGCGCCGACCGAGCCCTGGGTCTCGACCTGCAACGCGAAGCCCAGTTGCCCCGCCGCGAGCTGCAACGCCTCGGCGGCCATGAAGGTATGCGCCACGCCGGTCGGACAGGCGGTCACCGCGACGATCCGCGGTGCCGCTCCGGCCTCCGGCGCAACCAGGCCGGCCTCGTCCCCGGCGACCTCCACACTCGCCAGGGCGGCGGCCCGCTGGAGGAAGGCGCGCGGATCGGCCAGCGCCTCGGCGGGACGCGCGCGATACACCGGCTTGCCGACGAAACGCGCCGCCGCCAGCGGCTCGACGCCGACCAGCAGGACCCAGTCGGCTTCGGCGATCTGTTCGGCGCTCAGTTCGCCCTCGGGCCTCGACCCGGCATTCGCCTCGACGCAGGTTTCCCAGCCCAGGCGCTCGGCGGCGCCCCGCAGCAGGCGCGCGGCGAGCACGCTGGTGACCTGTCCGCCAGGGCAGGCGGTGACGATCGCTAGTTTCATCTCAGGCCTCCTCGACCAATGGCTGCACCACGACGCCCGCTTCGATCCGCGCCAGGCGCTGCGGATCGCCGATGCCGAACTCGAACTGGGTCACCGCCAGGCTGGCGATGGCGGTGGCCTGACGCAGCACCCGCTCGGCCGGCCAGCCGCTGGCCAGGCCGTGCAGCATGCCGGCCAGCAGGGAATCGCCGGCGCCCACCGTGCTGGCCACGTCCACCGCCGGCGGCCGCGCCTGCCAGGCACCCTCGGCGGCGAACCAGTTGACCCCCGCGGCGCCCTGGGAAATCACCACCTGGCCTACCCCGTCATGGCGCAGGCGTTCGGCCGCCTGGCGCTGTGCGGCCAGGTCATCCATCGGCGCCGAGCAGAGGTCGGCCAGTTCCTCGACGTTCGGCTTGATCATCCACGGCGCAGCCTTCACACCTTCGCGCAGGGCCGCGCCGCTGCTGTCGAAGGCGACCTTCAGGCCGAGGCGCCGCAAGCGCCGCAGCAGTTCGCCCAGCCATTCCGGCTCGACCCCGCGCGGCAGGCTGCCGGCGACCACCGCCAGCTCGTGCTCCCCGGCAAGCCGGTCGAGGCGTTCGAGCAACGCCGCCTGGGCTCGCTCGTCGGCCTCCGGGCCCGGCCCGTTGAGGTCGCTGACGCGCCCGCCGCGCTCGGCCAGCTTGATGTTGCTGCGGGTTTCGCCCGGCACCCGGACGAACGCATCGGCGAAGCCACGACGCTGGAACATGGCGGTGAACGGCGGCTGGTTGTCTTCGCCGAGGAAGCCGCTGACCGTCAACCGATGGCCGAGGTCGGCAAGCACCTGGGCGACGTTCAGGCCCTTGCCGGCGGCCTGGGTCAGCACCGCCTCGCTGCGGTTAACCGCCCCCAGTTCCAGCTGGCGCAGGCGCACGGTGAGGTCCAGCGCCGGATTCAGGGTAATCGTCAGGATCCGCGCCATTACTGCACCTCCGCTTCCACCAGGGCCCGGACCTCGGCGGCGCTCGCCAGGCCCAGGGCTTTGCGGGCCAGGCCGCGCGCAGCGACCAGCTGCAGTTCGCGCACGCCGGCCTTGACCAGGGCGATGCTGCGCGCCGAGACGCTCAGCTCGTCCACTCCCAGGCCGACCAGCAGCGGCAACGCCAGCGGGTCGGCCGCCAGTTCGCCGCAGACGCCGACCCACTTGCCCTCGGCATGGGCGGCGCGGACGGTCATGTCGATCAGTTGCAGCACCGCCGGATGCAGGCCGTCGGCCTGGGCCGAAAGACTCGGGTGGCCGCGATCGATGGCCAGGGTGTACTGGGTCAGGTCGTTGGTGCCGACGCTGAAGAAATCCACCTCGCGGGCCAGCACCGGCGCGAGCAACGCCGCCGAGGGCACCTCAACCATGATCCCCAGTTGCAGGTCGGCCAGCGGGATTTCCTCGCGCAGGCGCAGCGCCAGGTCACGCGCCTGGCGCCATTCGTCGAGGCTGCCGACCATCGGAAACATCACCCGCAGCGGTCGCTCCCCGGCGGCGCGGAACAGCGCGCGCAACTGGGTCTCGAGGATCTGCGGTCGCTGCAGGGTCAAGCGGATACCGCGCAGGCCCAGATAGGGATTCTCTTCGTGGGAAATCGGCCAGTACGGCAGCGGCTTGTCCCCGCCGACATCCAGGGTCCGCGCCACCAGCGGACGTCCGTCGAGGGCGTCGAGCACCCGACGGTATTCCGCTTCCTGGGTCGCCAGGTCCGGCGCGCGGGCGTTGTTCATGAAGACGAACTCGGTGCGCAGCAGGCCAACGCCCTCGGCGCCCAGCTCCACCGCGCGCGCGGCGCCGGCGGTGTCGCCAAGGTTGGCGCAGACTTCCACCGCGTGGCCGTCGCGGGTCCGCGCAGGCTCCAGACGCTGCGCGTCGGCGCGGGCCTGGCGCTGCTGGCGGGCGTCGCGCTCGGCGGCGGCCTGCTGCAACTGTTCGGTGCTCGGCGCCACCTGCAGCCAGCCGTGTTCGCCATCCAGCAGCAGTGCCGTGCCCGGCTCCAGGCCGAGCACCGCCGCGCCGGCGCCGACCAATGCCGGAATGCCGAGGGCGCGGGCGATGATCGCGCTGTGCGAAGTGGCGCCGCCGCGCGCCGTGAGGATGCCGGCGACCCGCTGGGCGTCGAGGCGGGCGACATCGGAGGGGCCGACCTCGTCCATCACCAGGATGTACGGCTGCTCCGGCTCGCGCGGCGCCTCCACCCCGCAGAGCCTGGCCAGCACCCGCCGGCCGAGGTCGCGGAGGTCGGCGGCGCGCTCGGCGAGCAAGGTGTCGTGCAGCGCCTCCTGCTGCGCCGCGCTGTCTTCCACTACCCGACTCCAGGCCGCTTCGGCGCTTTCGCCGCGATTCAGGCGCAGTTGCACCTGCTCGGCCAGTTCCGGATCGTCGAGCATCTCCCGGTGGGTGACGAAAATCTCGCGGATCGCCTTCACCGTGCTGCGTTCGACCAGGCCGACGATCTCCTCGTCCACCGCCCGCTTGGCCCGCAGCAGGCGCTCGCGTTCATGGGCCGGCGACTCGCCACGCGGCTGGAACTCGAAGCGCTGCGCCACCTGGACATGCGCCGGACCACTGGCGATGCCCGGCGACGCGGCGATCGCCTGCAGGCGCTCGCCGGCGCGCAGCGGCGCCGGCCGGGCATCCTCTTCCGCCTCGCCGACGGCATCGGGCAAGGCCTCCTCCGCCAGCGCTTCGACCTCCTCGCCGAGCCCCTCGCGCACCGCGGCCAGCAAGGCTGGCAGCGCGTCCTCGGCGATCGCCGGCTCGGCGCTGAACTCCAGCGTCTGGCCGCGTCGCGCGCCGAGGGCGAGCAGCTTGCTCAGGCTCTTCGCCGAGACGGGGGCCGCCTCGCTGTCGGCCAGGCGTACCCGGATCTCGCCGGCGAAGCCCTTGGCCAGCTGCGCCAGCGCCTGGGCCGGGCGGGCATGCAGGCCATGCGGGTTGGCCAGGACCGCTCGCGCGCTGGGCCAGTCCGGCGGCAGCTCGCCACCGAGCGCCGCGAGTACGCTGCGGCTGCTGGTGGCGCGCACCAGCTCGGCGCCACGCCCTTCCAGCAACAGGTCGCACAGGCGTTCGAGCAGCGCCTGGTGCGCTTCGCCCAGGCTGGCCAGGCAGAACAGCCCGGTGACCGGTTGCCCCTGGTGCTGCAACGGTTGCGCCGGAGTAACGAAGGCCAGCCCGGGGCGCTTCACCAATTGTTCGCTGTGCAACCAGCACAGCCCGTCGCCCAGCGGCAACGGTTCGGTCTGCTGGAGCACGGCGGCGAAGCCGTTCTCCACGCAGCCGGCCTTCTTCAACAGGCGCGCGCCGAGCCAGGCCAGTTCGTCGAGGTCCTCGGCGTTCTGGCCGAGGCCGACCAGTTGTGCGTCCAGCGCCAGTTCCTGCGGCGCGCCCTGCAACAGGCCGAGGACTTCCTCGGCGCTGGCGGCCGCGCTCAGCGCCGGTCCCAGGTCGGCCTCGCCGAGGGCGCGGGTGAGCAATTGCAGGAGCTGCAGGTGTTCGTCGGACTTCGCCGCGATGCCGATGGCCAGGTAGACCTGCTGGCCATCGCCCCAGTCCACTCCCTCGGGGAATTGCAGCAGGCGCACACCGGTGCTGAAGACCAGCTCGCGGGTATCCGGGGTCCCATGGGGTATGGCGATGCCCTGGCCGAGGTAGGTGGAGCCTTGTGCCTCGCGCGCCTTCAGGCCCTCGGCATAGCCGGGCGCGGCCAGGCCGTCGGCGACCAGCGCCGCGCCGAGCAGGCGCAGGGCTTCGGCCTTGTCCGCGGCGCGCTGGCCCATGCGGATCTGCCGGGTATCGAGTTCGAGCATGGAAACCTCCTCAGGAGCGAACGGCTCCCCGTCTCACGTCCGGATCGTCCCGCCGCGCCGAGGCGCGGGCGCGGGATGTGCCGGCGGTAGCGGAAAGCGGCTCGCGGGAGCCTTCCGTACAGCCTGGGGCGGTGATCCGCTTGTTGTCATTGACCTGCCATAGCGCAGGCGGCGCCGCGTTCGGGCTGCGCGAGGCAGCCTGGGGCAGGGGGCGCCGGCTTCGCCGGAATCTTTTGCTGAATCGATTCACTTAATTAAATTGGCACGTTACCCGATAATGATTGATCCTTGAAGCCCAACTTGTCGTCGCCTCCAGTAGAGATCGGTTTGAAACTCAGTGATATCGCCCGCCTGGCCGGGGTCTCGGTGACCACCGCCAGCTACGTCATCAATGGCAAGGCCGCCCAGCGGCGCATCAGCGCCGCCACCGTCGAGCGCGTGCTTGCCGTGGTCGAGGAACACGGCTACCAGCCGGACCAGCAGGCCGCCGGCCTGCGCCGCGGGCAGACCCGCACCCTCGGCTTCATCCTCCCGGACCTGGAAAACCCCAGCTACGCCCGCCTCGCCAAGCAACTCGAACAAGGCGCCCGGGCGCGCGGCTACCAGTTGCTGATCGCCTGCTCCGACGACGAGCCGGAGACCGAGCGCCAGGTGGTCAACCTGTTCCGCGCGCGCCGCTGCGACGCGCTGATCGTCGCCAGTTGCCTGCCGGCCGGGGATGATACCCATGCCCGGCTGGTCGCCGAAGGCCTGCCGGTGGTGGCCATCGACCGCCAGCTCGACCCGCAGCGCTTCGCCTCGGTGATCAGCGACGACCAGGACGCCGCGCGCCGCCTCACCGAAACCCTGTTGCAACCGGCGCCGCGCCATATCGCCCTGCTCGGCGCGCGGGCGGACCTGATCATCAGCCACGACCGCGCCGCCGGCTTCCGCCAGGCGCTGAAGGACTTCCGCGGCGAGGTCATCGTCGAGCATGCCGAGGTGTTCAGCCGCGAGTGCGGACGCCGCCTGATGGAGCAATTGCTCGAGCGCCTGGGCTACCTGCCCGACGCCCTGGTGACCACTGCCTATGTACTCCTCGAAGGCGTCTTCGATGTGTTCCAGGCGCGCGCCGACGGTTGGCCCGAAGGCTTGCGGGTGGCGACCTTCGGCGACACCCAGTTGCTCGACTTCGTGCCGCTGAAGGTCAACTCGATCTACCAGCAGCACGCGCTGATCGCCGCCAACGCCCTCGAACTGGCGCTCCGCGCGGTCGAGGAGAACGACTACCGGCCGGGCCTGCACGCCGTCCCCCGGCAACTCAAGCTGCGCGACTGAGCCGGCCGCCATGCGCCTGGTCGACACCCACAACCACCTCGACTTCCCGGACTTCGACGCCGACCGCGCCGCGCTGCTGCAACGCAGCCGCGCGCTGGGGGTCGAGCGCCAGGTGGTGCTCGGCGTCTACCGCGAGAACTGGCAACGGGTCTGGGACCTGGCGCAGGCCGAGGATGGCCTGTACGCGGCGCTCGGCCTGCACCCCGTCTACCTGGCGCGGCACCGCCCGCAGCACCTGGACGACCTGCGCCAGTGGCTGCAACGCCTGCGCGGCGAGACGAAGCTCTGCGCGGTCGGCGAGATCGGCCTGGACTACTACCTGGAACACCTCGACCGCGACGCCCAGCAGGCGCTGTTCGAGGCCCAACTGCGGCTGGCCGCGGAATTCCGCCTGCCGGCGCTGATCCACGTGCGCCGTGCCCACGCGGCGACCATCGCCACCCTCAAGCGCATCCGCCTGGAGCGCCGTGGCATCATCCATGCCTTCGCCGGCAGCCGCGAGGAAGCCCGCGAGTACCTCAAGCTCGGCTTCCGCCTCGGCCTCGGCGGCGCGCCGACCTGGCCGCAGGCCAACCGCCTGCGCAAGGTGGCGGCGGAGCTGCCGGCCGACGCCATCGTGCTGGAAACCGATGCGCCGGACATGGCGCCCTCGATGTATCCCGGCCAGCGCAACAGTCCGGAGCACCTGCCGGACATCTGCCGCGCCCTCGCCGAGCTGCGCGGGGTCGACGCCGAGGAACTGGCGGCGAGCAGCAGCCGCAACGCCGCCGAGCTGTTCGGCTGGGACTGATCAAGCGTCGCGCAGGACTTCCGGCGCCAGTTGCGGGTACGTCTCGCGCAACGCCTCCAGGCAGGCCGAAAGCTGCGCCGCTTCCTCCGGCAGGCGCCGAGCGAAGTCGCTCCAGCCTTGCAGACGCAATCGCCGGGGCATCGGCACCAGGCCGCTGATGGCGTCCCAGAAGGCATCCCAGTTGCATCCGTACCACGGCGGCAACGCCAGGGCCTCGCGCAGGCGTTCGTGCAAGCGCGCGGCGCTGTCCACGTCCGCCAGCTCGATGGCCAGGCTCGCCGCCCGGTTCAGTTCCTCGTCCATGGAGCCTCCGCCAGCAATGCGTCGCAACGCTCGCGCACGAACGCGCGCAAGAGGGTCACCGGGCGGGTCAACTGGGCGCGGTGGGTACACAAGAGGTTCATCGGCGTCGCTTCGCCCTGCCACTCCGGCAGCAGCAGGCGCAGGCGCCCGGCGCGCACGTCCTCGGCCACGTCCAGCCAGGACTTGTAGACCAGTCCCTTGCCGGCCAGGGCCCAGCGCCGCACCACGTCGGCGTCGTCGCAGACCCGGTCGCCGGCGACCGTCAGGGTCAGGCTGCGGCGGCCCCGCTGGAACGCCCAGCGGTCGTGTACCCGGCCGCCGAGTTGGTAGAGCAGGCAATTGTGCTCGCGCAGGTCGTCCGGCTGGCGCGGCTCGCCGCGCTCCGCCAGGTAGCCCGGCGCGGCGCAGAGCACTCGCCGGTTGTCCGGCGCCAGCGGCAGGGCGACCAGGCTGGAGTCGGCCGGTGCGCCGTAGCGGATCGCCACGTCCACCGGTTGCCGGTAGAGATCGGTCACCCGGTCGCCGAGCAGCAGGCGCAGGCTCAGTTGCGGATAGCGCGCCTGGAACTCGTCGAGCCAGGGCAGCAGCAGATTGCGGCCGAAGTCGGAGGGCGCGGAAAGCTGCAGCACCCCGGCGATCTGGTCCTTGCCGCCCTGCAGCAACCGGCGCCCCTCCTCCAGGCTGCGCAACGAGGCGCGGGCATGCTGGAGGAACGCGTCGCCCTCGGGAGTCAGGCGCAGGCTGCGGGTGGAGCGGGCGAACAGGCGTACCTCCAGCTCGCTTTCCAGGCGCTTCAGCGCCGCGCTGGCCACCGCCGGGGAAATCTCCAACTGGCGCGCGGCGGCGGACAACGAGCCGCTGTCGCTGGTGTGGACGAACACCTGGAGGTCGTCGTAACGCAGCATTTTCAAGATTCCTTTGAAAGAGTCTTCCCTGATAGCCTGTTTTTCAGCGATTTGAAATAGCCCATCCTGACTCCGCCCCATCGAAGGAACCCACCATGAGCACACCCCTCACCCTGATCGCCACCATCACCGCCGCCCCCGGCCACGCCGAGGCCCTGGAACGCGAATTGCGCGCCCTGGTCGCCCCGTCGCGCGCCGAGGCTGGTTGCCTGCAGTACGACCTGCATCAGGACCGCCACGACTCCCACCTGTTCTACATGATTGAGCAGTGGCGCGACGACGCCGCCCTGGAGCGGCACCAGAACACCGAACACTTCCTGCGCTTCAGCCGCGGCAACGAAGCCCTGCTGCAGAACGTGAAGATCGACCAACTCTATCGCCTCGCCTGAGGCCCGTTTCCCGGAGTTCCCATGAAAGCTGTCGGTTACTACCAATCCCTGCCCATCGACCATCCCGACGCCCTGCTCGACCTCGAACTGCCCGAGCCCACGCCGGGCCCGCGCGACCTGCTGGTGGAGGTCCGCGCCATCTCGGTCAACCCGGTGGATACCAAGGTCCGCCAGCGCGCCCAGCCGGAAGCCGGCCAGGCCAAGGTGCTGGGCTGGGATGCGGCGGGCGTGGTGCGCGCGGTCGGCAGCGAGGTCAGCCTGTTCCGTCCTGGCGATCGGGTCTGGTACGCCGGGGACATCACCCGCCCCGGTAGCAACAGCGAGCTGCATCGGGTCGACGAGCGCATTGCCGGGCACCTGCCGAAAAGCCTCGACTTCGCCCAGGCCGCGGCCCTGCCGCTGACCACCATCACTGCCTGGGAACTGCTCTTCGAGCGCTTGCAGATCGCCGAAGGCAAGGCCGACCAGGGCCAGAGCCTGCTGGTGGTCGGTGCCGCCGGCGGGGTCGGTTCGATCCTGGTCCAACTGGCCCGGCAACTGACCGGCCTGAACGTGATCGGCACCGCCTCGCGCGCAGAGACCCAGGCCTGGGTCCGCGACCTCGGCGCGCACCATGTGATCGACCACGGCAAGCCGCTGGCCGAAGAGCTGAAGCGGATCGGTGTCGCCGAGGTCAGCCACGTCGCCAGCCTGACCCACACCGACCAGCACCTCGAACAGATCGTCGCCGCGCTGCGCCCGCAAGGCCGCCTGGCGCTGATCGACGACCCGGCGTCGCTGGACATCGGCAAGCTGAAGCAGAAGAGCCTGTCGCTGCACTGGGAGTTCATGTACACCCGCTCGATGTTCCAGACCGACGACATGATCGAGCAGCACCGGCTGCTGGAGCGGGTCGCCGGGCTGATCGACGAAGGCGTGTTGAAGACCACCGTCGGCGAGCATTTCGGCCGCATCGACGCGGCCAACCTGCGCCGCGCCCACGCGCTGCTGGAGAGCGGCCGGGCCAAGGGCAAGATCGTTCTCGAAGGGTTCTGAACGGCAGGACCACGGGGCGCGGCGTTTTCCACCCTACCGCCGTGCCCCTGGCCTTTGCTATCCCGCCTTGCGCACCCTCAGCGCAGCCTCGATCTCGCCAAGGATCGTCGGGTCGTCGATGGTCGATGGCGCCGCGTAATCCTCGCCATCGGCGATCTTGCGCAGCACCGCGCGGAGGATCTTCCCGGAGCGGGTCTTCGGCAGCCGCTTGACCACCACCACCCGCTGGAAGCAGGCCAGCGCGCCGATCTGTTCGCGGACCAGCGCCACCAGCTCGCGCTGCAGTTGCTCGGCGGCGATCCCGGCATCGTCCTTGAGCACCACCAGGCCCAGCGGCACGTGGCCCTTGAGTTCGTCCCGCACGCCGATCACCGCGCACTCGGCAACCGCCTGGTGCTGCGCCACGCGTTCCTCCATCTCGCCGGTGGAGAGGCGATGCCCGGAAACGTTTATCACGTCGTCGGTGCGCCCCATGATGTAGACGAAGCCGTCCTCGTCGAGATAACCGCCGTCGCCGGTGTGGTAGTAGCCGGGATAGTTGCCCAGGTAGGCCTGCAGGTAGCGCGGGTGGTCGCCCCAGAGGGTCTGCGCGCAGCCCGGCGGCAACGGCAGGGCGATGACGATCGTGCCCTGGCGGTTCGCTCCCAGCGGCCGGCCTTCGTCGTCCAGCACCTGCACGTGGTAGCCGGGCACCGCGCGGTTGGTCGAACCGGCCCGCAGGTCGTGGCCGGCGATCCCGATGCAGGGCGCGGTCACCGGCCAGCCGGTCTCGGTCTGCCACCAATGGTCGTGGACCGGCCGCCCGGTGTGCTCTTCCAGCCAGTGCTGGGTGCTGCTGTCGAGCTTCTCGCCGGCCAGGAACAGGTGGCGCAGCGAACTTAGGTCGTAGCGCTTCACCCGTTCGCCATGCGGGTCTTCCTTGCGGATCGCGCGGATCGCCGTCGGCGCGCAGAACAGGCTGTTCACCCTGTGCTCTTCGATCACCCGCCAGTAGGCGCCGGCGTCCGGCGTACGCACCGGCTTGCCTTCGTAGAACACTGTGGTACAGCCGCACATCAGCGGGCCGTAGACGATCAGCGAGTGGCCGACCACCCAGCCGACGTCGGAGATCCCCCACCAGACGTCGCCGGCCTGCATGCCGTAGATAGTGCGGACCGCGTAGCGCACCGCCACCGCGTGGCCACCGTTGTCGCGGACGATGCCCTTGGGCTTACCGGTGGTGCCCGAGGTGTACATGATGTACAGCGGATCGCCGCTGGCCACCGGCAGCGGATCGGCCGGCTCGGCGGCGGCGAGGCAGTCCTGCCAGTCCAGGTCGCGGCCCGGGTGCAGGCGCGCGAGCGCCTGCGGGCGTTGCCAGACCATGACGTGGGCAGGCTGGTGGATCGCCAGTTCGAGGGCCTTGTCCACCAGCGGCTTGTATTCGATCACCCGGTCGAACTCCAGCCCGCAGGAAGCGGTGAGCACCAGCTTCGGCGTGGCGTCGTCGATGCGCAGGGCCAGCTCGTAGGGAGCGAAGCCACCGAACACCACCGAATGCACCGCGCCCAGGCGCGCGCAAGCGAGCATCGCCATGGCCGCCTGCGGCACCATCGGCATGTAGATGATCACCCGGTCGCCCTTGCCGACCCCGAGGGCCCGCAGGGCGCCGGCCAGGCGCGCCACTTCGTCGCGCAGCCGCAGGTAGCTGTAGCGGTCCTGGGTGCCGGTCACCGGCGAGTCGTAGATCAGCGCGGTCTGTTCGCCGCGCCCCTCCTCGATCTGCCGGTCGAGGGCCAGGTAGGCGCTGTTCAGGCGGCCATCGGCGAACCAGCGATGGGTGCCGTCGGGCAGGCTTTCGAGGATATTCGCGGGCGCCTGGTACCAGGCCAGGGAACGGGCCTGTTCGGCCCAGAACGCGGCCGGCTCGGCGATCGAGCGGGCGTGCTGCTGCAGGTACGTCATGTTCCAGCCCTCTGATTGTTCTTATTAGGGATGAAGCAGTGAGTGAGCCTTGGAGTATGGGCGGGCGCCGGGCACCCGCCATCAACCTTTGGTCGTAGGGGTCAGTCCTTGCCGCGGTAGAGCTTCTGGATGCTGGAGAAGTCCAGCCCGTCGTGCTCGGCATCGGCCTGGGCGTGCAAGCTGAACAGGTTGCGCGCCAGCGCGCCGAGTGGCGTCGAGGCCTGCACCGCCTGGGCGTTGGCCAGCGCCAGGCCGAGGTCCTTGTTCATCAGGCGCACCTGGAAACCGCCGGCATAGCCGTTGCTCGCCGGCGCCTGCGGCATCACCCCGGGCCAGGGGTTGTAGAGGTTCAGCGCCCAGTTGCCGCCGGAACTCTGCTTCATCACCTCGGACAGCACCGCCGGATCGAGGCCGTTCTTCACCCCCAGCGCCAGGGCCTCGGCGGTGCCGGCCATGAGGATGCCGAGGAGCATGTTGTTGCAGATCTTCGCCACCTGGCCGGCGCCGTGATCGCCGGCGTGGAAGATGTTCCGGCCCATGTTCTCGAGGATCGGCCGGGCCCGCGCGAAGCCTTCGGCGGGGCCGCCGACGATGAAGCTCAGGGTGCCGGCGCGGGCGCCGCCGACGCCGCCGGAAACCGGCGCGTCGAGCAGGGTCAGGCCCTTCGCCGCGGCGGCCTCGGCGACCTTGCGCGCGGTCTCCGGGGCAATGGTCGAGCAGTCGATCAGTAGGGGCTTGCCGGCGACCCGCGCGAGCAGGCCGTCGGCGCCGAGATACAGGCTTTCCACGTGCTGCCCGGCCGGCAGCATGCTGATCACCACTTCGGCGCCTTCGCAGCACTGCAAGGCGCTATCGGCGCCCTGCGCGCCCTGCTCGACCAGGCTCAGCACGGCCTTGGGCTGCAAGTCGAAGACATTCACCCGGTGGCCAGCCTTGAGCAGGTTGGCGGCCATCGGCCCACCCATGTTGCCCAGGCCGAGGAATGCGATGTCGGTCATCGGTCCGTCTCCCTTTCAGCGCATCTGGATCGAGAAGTTGGTCCCGGCCACGCTATCGCTGTCGAACCAGCGCGCGGTCACGGTCTTGGTCTCGGTGTAGAAGCGCACGCCCTGCTTGCCGTAGGCGTGCAGGTCGCCGTAGAACGAGCCCTTCCAACCGGTGAAGGAGAAGAACGGCAGCGGTACCGGAATCGGGATGTTGATGCCGACCTGGCCGACCTCGATGTGGTGCTGGAAGGTCCGCGCCGCGGCGCCGGAGCTGGTGAAGATCGAGGTGCCGTTGCCGTAGGGGCTTTCGTTGATCAGGCGGATCGCCTGCTCCAGGCTGTCGACCTCGGCCAGGCAGAGCACCGGGCCGAACACCTCTTCGCGGTAGATCGCCATGTCCGGGCGCACCCCGGCGAACAGCGTCGGGCCGACCCAGTTGCCGTCCGGGTATCCCTCGACCTTGTAGCCGCGGCCATCCAGCAGCAGTTGCGCGCCCTCCTCCACGCCCTGGCCGATCAGACGCTCGATGCGCGCCTTGGCCTGCGGGTTGATCACCGGGCCGTAGCTGGCGCCGCTGTCGTCCCATGGGCCGGGGCGGACCTTGGCCAGCGCGTCGCGGATTTCCGGAATCCACTCGCGGGCGGCCCCCACCAGCACCGCCACCGAGATCGCCATGCAGCGCTGCCCGGCCGCGCCCACCGAGGCACCGACCAGGTTGCTGATGACCTGTGCCTTGTCCGCGTCGGGCATGATCACCATGTGGTTCTTCGCCCCGGCGAAGCTCTGCACGCGCTTATTGTGCGCGGTGCCGGTGTGGTAGACGTACTGGCCGACGGCGACCGAGCCGACGAAGGACACCGCCTTCACCTGCGGGTGCTTGAGCAACTGGTCGACCTGTTCCTTGCCGCCATGCACCACCTGCAGCACGCCCTTCGGCGCACCGGCCTCGAGGAACAGCTCGGCGAGCCGCACGCTGGTCAGCGGCACCTGCTCGGAAGGCTTGAGGATGAAGGCGTTGCCGCAGGCGATGGCCAGCGGGAACATCCAC
>NZ_KV828379.1:84610-90511 GCF_001836405.1 Pseudomonas sp. HMSC057H01
GCGGGAACATCCACAGCGGGATCATCGCCGGGAAGTTGAACGGGGTGATGCCAACGCACACGCCCAGCGGCTGGGTGATGCTGTAGGTGTCGATGTTGCGGGCGACGTTCTCCACCGTCTCGCCCATCAGCAGCGAGGGCACGTTGCAGGCGTGCTCGACCACCTCGATACCGCGCCAGACGTCGCCCTTGGCGTCCTCGAAAGTCTTGCCCAGCTCGCTGGAGACGATCTTCGCCAGTTCGTCGTGGTGTTCCTTGAGCAACGCCTGGTAACGCAGCATCACCCGCGCGCGCTCGGAAACCGGGGTTTCCTTCCAGCTGGCGAAGGTTTCGCGGGCACTGGCCACCGCCTGCTCGATCTGCTCCGCGCTGGCGCAGGCGATCTCCGCCAGGGTGCTGTTGTCGAGGGGATTGCTGACCGGGATGCGCTGGGCGCCGAGACCTTCGACGAAGGCTCCCGCGATGAGGTGGCGGACTGGGACTGACATGAACCCTCCTGCACCGGCCAGGCCGGCTTTTATTGTTGTGGCGGACTGGTACGAGGTCGATTCGGACCTCGCTTTGGCCAAGAAGCTATCACTGGGCGGAAGGTCGCGAGATCGACTAAATTGTGTTGTTCATGGACTATATTGCGGAGCCGGCTACCGACATGTCGCACACCTCCGACTGGCCCCTGCCGGCCGACAGCCTGCGCTTGCCGATCCCGGCGGCGCTGCTGGAGAAACTGGCGGTCCACCCGCTCAGCCGCGACCTCTACCCCACCTCCCTGGGCCACTACCGGCGCGCCCGCGACCACCGCATGAGCCGCGAGCGCCATGACGAGCACCTGCTGATCTATTGCAGCGAAGGCCAGGGCCTGTTGCGCGTGCGCGAGGGCGAGGCCTGGCGCGAATACCGGGTCGGCAGCGGCGACCTGCTCTGGCTGCCGCCGGGCATGGCCCACGACTACGCCGCCGACGACCGCCAACCCTGGACCATCTTTTGGACCCACCTGCGCGGCGACAGCGCCACCTGGCTGCAACACAGCGCCGGCTACCGCGACACCCCGCTGCGCCATTGGGGCCTGCAACACGCCCTGCTCGGCGGCTTCGAGCAACTGCTGGAGGTGCGCCACAGCGGCTACCGCTTCCAGCACTTCCTGCTCGCCGCCAGCCGCATGCGCAGCCTGCTCTGCCAGCTACCGCTGCTGCGCCCGCTGCGCGAGGGCAGCCTGGACCTCGACGGGCTGCACGCCTACATGCGTGAACACCTGCATGCGCGCCTCGAACTGGAACGCCTGGCGGCCTTCTGCAACCTGTCGAAGTTCCATTTCGTCAGTCGCTACAAGGCGATCACCGGCCGTACGCCTATCCAGCACTTCCTGCACCTGAAGATCGAGTACGCCTGCCAGTTGCTGGACAGCAGCGACCAGAGCGTGGCCCGGGTCGGCCAGGCGGTCGGCTACGACGACAGCTACTACTTCTCGCGCCTGTTCAGCAAGGTCATGGGTTTGTCGCCGAGCGCCTACCGACAGCGGGTAAGGCAGGGCGAGGGAGGAGCCTGAAGCGCTCTGCGGCGGGGCTGTAAACGAAGCGGCGACCAGTTGTCGGCAAACTGATCCCGGTCAGTGTTTTCCGGGCCGACAGGACTAGACTGAAGCTCCCTTTCCAGCCCCGATGGATGAATCGCCATGAACATCCTCGTCCGCCCGTCGCAAACCCCGAAAGGCCAATGCTGGCAAGTCTGCCTCGACCAGCAGGCCGTCAACTTCCGTAGCGAAAGCGAGGCCCGGCGTTTCGTCGACCGCCTCGAGGCGCGCCTGCGCGCGCCCCATGTGCTGCCCGAACTGAAACAGCGAACGGCCTGATCCGCGCTCAGGCGGCCTGGCGCTCCAGGCGCCCGGTCTGCCAGGCGAGCAGGGTCGCGACCGCGCCGCAGACGGCGATCACCAGAGTCATGGGGATCGCCGTGCCGTCGTGGAGCACGCCGACCAGCGCCGAAGCGCCCGCCGCCACGCTGAACTGCAGGCTGCCCATCAGCGCCGAGGCGCTGCCGGCGTGCTGTCCCTGTCCGGCCATGGCGCAGGCGGAAGCGTTGGGAATGATGCAGCCGAGGCTGGCCACGCATCCGAACAGCGGAACCAGCAGCGGCCACAGCGTGGCCGGTTGCAGCGAAGCGATGCCCAGCAGGGCCAGGCCGCACGCCAGGTAGCCCCAGATGATCCGCCGCAGCCAGAACGCCGGCCCGCGATAGCGCAGCAGCCGCGCGTTGACCTGTGCCATGACGATGAAGCCCGCGGCATTGCTGCCGAACAGCCAGCCATAGTGCTCGGCGGGAATCCCGTAGAGCTGGATGAACACGTAGGGCGAACCGGCGATGTAGGCGAACATCCCGGCCATCGCCACCCCGCCGGAAAGGCCATAGGCGAGAAACAGGCGGTCGGCGAACAGCCGCCGGTACTGCCCCAGCGCGCCGGACAGCGGCGGTCGCTCGCCGTCGGCCGGGATGGTTTCCGGCAGCCACAACGCCACGCCGAGGCCGGCCAGGGCGGCGAACAGGGTCAGGCAGACGAAGATCGATTGCCAGCCCTGCCAGTCCAGCAGCAGGCCGCCGGCCACGGGGGCGAGGATCGGCGCCAGGCCCATCACCAGCATCAACTGGGAAAACGCCTTGGCGGCGCCGATCGGATCGCACAGGTCACGCACCACTGCCCGCGAGATGACCATCCCGGCGCAGCCGCCGAGGGCCTGGACGAAGCGCGCGGCGATCAGCCACTCCAGGCTCGGCGCCAGGGCGCAGGCGGCCGAGGCCAGGGTGAAGATACTCACCCCCACCAGCAGCGGCAGGCGCCGGCCATAGCGGTCGGCCACCGGGCCGTAGAGCAACTGGCCGATGGACAGGCCGGCGAAGTAGGCGGCCAGGCTCAGTTGGACGTGCTCGACGTCGGTGGCAAAGGCCTTGGCCAGGGTCGGGAAGCTCGGCAGGTAGAAGTCGATGGCCAGTGGCCCGAAGGCGCTCAGGGCTCCCAGTATCAGCAGGATGCGCAGGTTCATGGATCGCTCGGCACGGGGCGCGTCGGCGGCAGGCAAGGCACTTTCCTGCGCGGCTCCCGGCAAGCGGGACGACGACGCCTATCATTGAATCGTCTGTGAGGGCGGGCGGCTCCAGGCCTGAAGGCCGGTACTGGCGGGAAGATGCTACGGACAGCCGGGGAGTCGCCGAAAAAGCAGCGCGCAGCATAACACCGAAGACACCCGCCGATCATGGCCGGAGACCGTGGATCCGCGGAATCCACGGCTCATGAATGAGCAGCATTAGACAAAGGTGGTGTCGAAATACTTCGAGTCCGCCCGAGCGCGGCTAAAATCGGTACACTCCCCGCCCCGTTGCCGAGACCCATTCGACTACCCAGCACAGCATGCGACGCACAAAGGAAGATTCTGAAAAAACCCGTACGGCCATCCTCCTGGCCGCCGAGGAACTGTTCCTGGAAAAAGGCGTGTCCCATACCAGCCTGGAACAGATCGCCAGGGCCGCCGGGGTGACCCGTGGCGCCGTCTACTGGCACTTCCAGAACAAGGCTCACCTGTTCAACGAGATGCTCAACCAGGTACGCCTGCCGCCGGAGCAACTCACCGAGCGCCTGTCCGGCTGCGATGGCAGCGACCCGCTGCGCTCGCTCTACGACCTCTGCCTGGAGGCCGTGCAATCGTTGCTGACTCAGGAGAAGAAGCGCCGCATCCTGACCATCCTGATGCAACGTTGCGAATTCACCGAGGAACTGCGCGAGGCGCAGGAACGCAACAACGCCTTCGTGCAGATGTTCATCGAACTCTGCGAGCAGTTGTTCGCCCGCGACGAATGCCGCGTGCGGCTGCATCCGGGCATGACCCCAAGGATCGCCTCGCGCGCCTTGCACGCGCTGATCCTGGGCCTGTTCAACGACTGGTTGCGCGACCCGCGCCTGTTCGATCCGGATACGGACGCGGAACACCTGCTGGAGCCGATGTTCCGTGGCCTGGTGCGCGACTGGGGTCAGGCCAGCTCGGCGCCGTAGCCCTCCTCGCGGATCGCCTCGAGTACCTGGGCGCTGTCGAGCCGGCTGGCGACCCGGACTTCGCCGGCGCCAAGATCCACTTGGACGTCCGCCGCTGAATCCTTCGCCTGCACCGCATGGGTGATCGCCCGTACGCAGTGGCCGCAGGTCATGCCCTGAACCTTGAAGACTTGCATGGTATTGCCTCCTGTTGGTCATCGATGGGGCGATTTTCGACCTTGACATGGTGTCAAGGTCAATCCTCGAAATATCCGGTAACCGACAAAGCGTCAAGAACGGGTAAAGGCGGAGTAAAGAGGCTTAAACCCTACAAAGCACATGGTTAACATGTTCACCTTGTTCTTCACGAGGTAGAACCATGTCCATCCGCCGCTATTCCCCGTCACAGATCGCCCTGCACTGGCTCAGCGCCGTCGCGGTCCTGCTGATCATCGCCCTGCCCTACGGCGCCGACTTCTTCGCCGGCCTGCTCGGCGGCAAGGGCAACGTCTTCACCCTGCACAAGTCGCTGGGCGTGGCGGTACTCCTGCTGACCCTGACACGCCTGGCGCTGCGCCGCGTCCAGGGTGTCCCGGATACCCTGGAGGGGAACCCGGACTGGCAGCGCGCGGCCGCCAAGGCCGGGCATTTCCTGCTGTACGCGGTGCTGATCGTCATGCCGCTCTCCGGCATGCTCGCCGGCAAGCGTCCGCTGGACCTGTTCTGGCTGGTGCAGATCGGCCCGTTCGACCTGCCGGAAGCCTTCAAGGCGTTCGCCGGCGGCACCCACGTCACCGTCCAGTACCTGCTTTTCGCGCTGATCCTCGGCCACGCCGCCGCGGCCATCTGGCACCACCGCGTGCAGAAGGACGACGTACTGCGCGCCATGCTGCCGCAACGCGGCGCCTGACCCCAGCGACGGACGGGCACGCGGATGCCCGTCCCGACTTGTCCCGGACCCCGGCTTCGGCCAAGCTTTTCCCTACGTCCCCGCCGCCGAGGCCCGCCATGTTCCCCATCCTTCGCCCGCTGCTCCATACCGCCGCCCTGGCCTGCGCCCTCCCGGCGCTCGCCGCGGACCCGCAACCGGCCAGCGGTGGCTGGGCGCAACCCGACCCGGCGCCGATCGGCTATGCGGTGCTGAACGTTTCCCGCGAGCGGGTCGAGTCCGGCACTGCCTGCGATGTCGGCCTGTACGTCCACGACGAACTGGTCGGCAACCTGCAACCGGGCGCCAGCCTGGCCCTGAACCTGCAACCCGGCGCGGTGGACGTGCGTCTTGCGCCGAACGGTCCTGGCGACGCCTGCCGGAACGGCATGACCATCCTCGCCGGACAGACCCTTACCCTGCGCGCCGGGGAGATCCGCAACCTGCGCATTACCCTCGGTGCGGGCGGGCTCTACCTGGCACCGGTGGCGGATGGGTACTGAGGGGTAGCGACTTGCCGTGGAGCATTGGCCATGACTCAGGGCACGAAGGTGGCGTTTCGGCACCGGGTGCACGGGGACTGCCTGGCGGGCCGTGAATGCGTGCACTGGCCCCTAGCTCCCGTCGCTGCCTGCACGGCAGTAAGGGGAGCGCTTGAGCGGGCGTCGTGGTTGCCGGTCAAGCTGCTTGTCGTGCTTGCCTTGGCCTCTTGTTTCGCCTTTCCAGGCGAGTTCCTTCTGCAAGCGTCCAAAAGACTCGCCCACCACTCGGAGGGCAAGCCAGGAGCCCAATCCGTAGGGCGAATGACCGCTTGCGGTTATCCGCCGGCTCTCCAGGGCATCGGCGGATACCGCCTGTGGGGGTATTCGCCCTACGGGACGTTCGAGCGGGCTTCATGTTTGCTGCTCAAGCTGCTTGTCGTGCCTGCCTTGGCCTCTTGTTTCGCCTTTCCAGGCGAG
>NZ_KV828379.1:90611-134266 GCF_001836405.1 Pseudomonas sp. HMSC057H01
GGCGGATACCGCCTGTGGCGGTATTCGCCCTACGGGACTATATCACTCGCGATTTCTTAGCTACACGGCAGTGATGGGGGACGCCGTTGCTTAGCGCTTGAGCGGGCGTCATGTTTGGTGGTCAGCTGTTTTCTGTGCCTGCCTTGGCCTCTTGTTTCGCCTTCCCAGGCGAGTTCCTTTTGCAAGCGTCCAAAAGGAACCAAAAGACTCGCCCCGGCATCCGGCCCCAGCCGCTTCTCGGCTGGGGTGCCCTCGCTGCATCGTTGCTTCCGGCGGCACGCCGCCACGGTCCTTCGTGGACCGAGGCGGCTCTCGCGGCATCCTGCCACTCGTCCCCCTCCGCAACGATTCCGCTCGGCCTCCTGACGGGGCGGGTTTGCCGCCCCACCACTTGGAGGGCAAGCCTCACTTCGTGCATGCCAGGAACCCGATCCGTAGGGCGGATAACCGCAAGCGGTTATTCACTCTACGGATCAGGGCTTCGGTATGTGGAAGTCTGGCATGCACGAGGTCATCCCCCCTCCTGAAGCGCCCTCAGCCCAATCGAATCCTTCCGCTCGCCACCAGCACCGCATGCCCGGCGATACTCACCCGCTCGCCCTCCAACCGGCACCACAGCTCGCCGCCGCGCGCCGAGCACTGCTGGGCGGTCAGCGACAGTTTGTTCAAGCGCTGGGCCCAGTAGGGAATCAGGCTGCAATGCGCGGAGCCGGTGACCGGGTCTTCGTCGACGCCCATCGCCGGAGCGAAGAAGCGCGAGACGAAATCCTTCTGCATGCCCCGCGCGGTGACGATCACTCCACGCCAGGGCAGCCGCGCCAGGGCCGCGAAGTCGGGACGACAGGCGCGCACCGCCTCTTCGGACTCGAGCAGTACCAGCAGCTTGTCGGTGGAGCCCAGCACGTCCACCGGCGGCAGGCCCAGGGCCTGCTCCAGCTCGACGGTGCTACCGACCTCGCTCGGATACTGCGCGGGGAAATCCAGGACCAGCCGCTCGTCCTCGCGGTTGACCCGCAGCGCACCGGAGCGCGAGATGAATTCCAGGCGCTCGCCCGGCTCGTCATAGACCTCGAACAGTACGTGGGCCGCAGCCAGTGTGGCGTGGCCGCAGAGCGCCACCTCGACGCTCGGGGTGAACCAGCGGATCCGCCAGGCCTCTCCTTCACGAACGACGAAGGCGGTCTCGGAGAGGTTGTGCTCGGTCGCGATCATCTGCATCAGCTCGTCCGCCAGCCAGGCGCCGAGGCGATAGACCACGGCGGGATTGCCGCTGAACGGGCGGGAAGAAAACGCGTCGACCTGGTGGAACTCGAGCTGCATGGCAGACCTCCTGGGAACGATCGCCACAGCATGCCGCCGCAGGCTCCGGGATGGGCGATACAGTGCGATCTTTTCCGATCGTAACAGTGGGACTTCGCCCTGCCTTCGACCCATTGCCCGAGCGGGCGTTTGCGGCGACCTGCCGGCGTTGTGAAGCCGCCGGCAAAAACGCCGCCTTTTTCCGCGAAACGCCGCTCAGGCCTCGCTGCGCACCCGTCGCACCGCGTTCTGCCAGCCGGCGTAGAGTTCGCCGCGGCGCTCCTCGGCCATGTGTGCGGCGAAGCGGCGCTGCAGGTGCCAGTGGCTGGCGATGTCGTCCAGGTCGCGATAGAAGCCTGCCTTCAGCCCGGCCATGTAGGCCACGCCGAGGGCGGTGGTCTCGGTGACTTCCGGGCGCTCCACGGTGACACCAAGGATGTCGGTGAGAAATTGCATCACCCAGTTGTTCACCACCATCCCGCCGTCCACCCGCAGCGCGCTGGGCGGCGTGCCGTCCTGGCGCATCGCTTCGAGCAGGTCGCGGGTCTGGTAGCAGACCGATTGCAGACCGGCGGTGACGATCTCCTTGATTCCGGTGTCGCGGGTCAGGCCGAAGATCGCGCCGCGCGCCTTCGGGTCCCAGTAGGGCGCGCCGAGGCCGGTAAAGGCCGGCACCAGGTAGACGCCGTTGGAGTCGCCGGCCTGGATCGCCAGGGCTTCGCTCTCGTGGGCGTGGTCGATCAGCTTGATGCCGTCGCGCAGCCATTGCACCGCGGCGCCGGCGACGAAGATGCTGCCCTCCACCGCGTAGCTGACCTTGCCGTCCAGACGGTAGCCAACCGTGGTGAGCAGGCGGTTCTTCGAGGTCACCGGCTGCTCGCCAGTGTTCTGGATCATGAAGCAGCCGGTGCCGTAGGTGCTCTTCACCATGCCCGGCTGGAAGCAGGCCTGGCCGATCAGCGCGGCCTGCTGGTCGCCGGCCATGCCCAGCACCGGGATCGCCGCGCCAAGCAGCGACGGCTCGCTGACGCCGAACTCCGCCGCGCAGTCGAGTACCTCCGGCAGCAGGCTGCGCGGGATCTCGAACAGCGCCAGCAATTCCTCGTCCCAGTCCTGGCTGTGGATGTTGAACAGCAGGGTGCGCGAAGCGTTGGTCGCGTCGGTGCGATGGGAGCGGCCGCCGGTCAGGCGCCAGAGCAGGAAGCAGTCGACGGTGCCGAAGCGCAGCTCGCCGCGTTCGGCGCGCTGGCGGGCGCCGGGCACGTTGTCGAGGATCCAGCGCAGCTTGGTGGCGGAGAAATACGGATCGATCAGCAGCCCGGTGCGCGCGCTGACGTTCGCCTCGTGGCCGGCGGCCTTGAGTTCGGCACAGTAGTCGGCGGTACGACGATCCTGCCAGACGATGGCCGGGTGGATCAGGTCGCCGCTGGCGGCGTCCCAGACCAGCGTGGTCTCGCGCTGGTTGGTGATGCCGATGGCGGCGATGTCGCCCGCGCGCAAGCCCTTGCGAGCGAGCGCGTCGCGACAGACCTGGAGGGTGGTCAGCCAGATTTCCTCGCCGTCGTGCTCCACCCAGCCGTCCTTCGGGAAGTACTGCTTGAATTCCTGCTGGCAGCTCGTCACCGGCAAGCCCTGGGCACTGAACACGATGGCGCGGGAGCTGGTGGTGCCCTGGTCGATGGCGAGGAGATAGTGGGACATGGAAAACCTGACAGATTGAAAAGTAAGACGAATGCCGACCGCTAGGCCGGCGGGATTAGCGGCTCATTCGCGGCCGATGGCGGCGAACGAACCCTGGGTCAGCTGGGCCAGCACCTCGGCCGCCAGCTCCACTTCCAGCCCGCGCCGTCCTGCGCTGACATGGATGCTCGGGTACTGCCGCGCGCTTTCATCGATGAAGGTACGCAGGCGCTTCTTCTGCCCCAGCGGGCTGATCCCGCCCACCAGGTAGCCGGTGGCCCGCTGCGCCGCCTGCGGATCGGCCATGTCGGCCTTCTTCGCCCCCGCCGCATGGGCCAGGGCCTTCAGGTCGAGACTGCCGATCACCGGCACCACCGCCACCAGCAGCTCGCCCTTCTCCGTGGCGGCGAGCAGCGTCTTGAACACCCGCTGCGGGTCCAGGCCGAGCTTTTCCGCGGCCTCCAGGCCATAGGAAGGTGCCTTGGGGTCGTGGCTGTAGCTGAGCACCTTGTGCTCGGCGCGGGCCTTTTTCAGCAGGTCGATGGCAGGGGTCATGGTCACTCCCGGAGAAGAACGTTGGCTGAAAACCGGCGCCTACCTTAAGCCATCGCCGCCCCTGCTGCACGGGCGCCGATGCCGCGGCCCGCGTGCCTCGGTAGCGATATTCGATTGGCCGCGAAAACGAAACCGGAGGGTCGTTTTTCGGACAAACGTTCATCTTCGCGCTTTGACAGCATTCCTTTGTGAATATATTTTTTCGAAACTGAACAATTTTCACGGCTGCCCGCCATAATTACAAGAACAGACAAGAGAGGCCCCATGACCACCGCCGCCCCGACCCCGTCCCTGTTCGGCCAATGCCTGGCCGAATTCCTCGGCACCGCCCTCCTCATCTTCTTCGGCACTGGTTGCGTCGCGGCCCTGAAGGTCGCCGGCGCCAGCTTCGGCCTGTGGGAAATCAGCATCATCTGGGGGGTCGGCGTGAGCATGGCGATCTACCTCAGCGCCGGCGTCTCCGGCGCCCACCTGAACCCGGCGGTGAGCATCGCGCTATGGCTGTTCGCCGGCTTCGAGGGGCGCAAGCTGCCGTTCTACATCACCGCCCAGGTGGCCGGTGCGTTCTGCGCCGCAGCGCTGGTCTACACTCTCTACAGCAGCCTGTTCATCGAGTTCGAACAGGCGCAGAACATCGTCCGCGGCAGCCAGGACAGCCTGGCCCTGGCCTCGGTGTTCTCCACCTATCCGCACCCGGCGCTGTCGGTCGGCCAGGCGTTCCTCGTCGAAGTGGTGATCACCGCCATCCTCATGGCGGTGATCATGGCTCTTACCGACGACGGCAACGGCCTGCCGCGCGGTCCGTTGGCGCCGCTGCTGATCGGCCTGCTGATCGCCGTGATCGGCAGCGCCATGGGCCCGCTGACCGGTTTCGCGATGAACCCGGCGCGCGACTTCGGCCCCAAGCTGATGACCTACCTGGCCGGCTGGGGGCCCATCGCCTTCACCGGCGGCCGCGAGATTCCCTACTTCCTGGTGCCGATCTTCGCCCCGATCCTCGGTGCCTGCCTCGGCGCCGGCGGCTATCGTGTACTGATCGCGCGCCATCTGCCGAGCGCCGCGGCGCCCGCCGAAGCCGAGCCGGAGAAGGTTCGCGCTTCCTGACCGCCCGCTCTTTCCTGCCATAGCCACAAGGCCACAGCCATGACCGACAAGCACAACAAGAAATACGTCGTCGCCCTGGACCAGGGCACCACCAGCTCCCGCGCCATCGTCTTCGACCGCGATGCCAACGTGGTCAGCCAGGCCCAGCGCGAGTTCGCCCAGTTCTATCCGCAGGCCGGCTGGGTCGAACACGATCCGATGGAAATCTGGGCCACGCAGAGTTCGACCCTGGTCGAGGCCCTCGCCCAAGCCAGCATCGAGCACGACCAGGTGGCCGCCATCGGCATCACCAACCAGCGCGAGACCACGGTGGTCTGGGACCGTCACAGCGGTCGGCCGATCCACAACGCCATCGTCTGGCAGTGCCGGCGCAGCGCGGCGATCTGCGCGCAGCTCAAGCGCGACGGGCTGGAAGACTACATCCGCGAAACCACCGGTCTGGTCACCGACCCGTACTTTTCCGGGACCAAGCTGAAGTGGATCCTCGACAACGTCGAAGGCGCCCGCGAACGCGCGCGCAACGGCGACCTGTTGTTCGGCACCATCGACACCTGGCTGATCTGGAAGCTCACCGAAGGCAAGGTCCACGTCACCGACTACACCAATGCCTCGCGGACCATGCTGTTCAACATCCACAGCCTCGACTGGGACGCACGGATGCTCGAGGTGCTCGACATTCCCCGCTCGATGCTGCCCGAGGTGCGCAACTCTTCGGAGGTCTACGGCAACGCCCGGATCGGCGGGGTCGGCGGCGGCGAGCTGCCGATCGCCGGGATCGCCGGCGACCAGCAGGCCGCCCTGTTCGGCCAGATGTGCGTGGAACCGGGCCAGGCGAAGAACACCTACGGCACCGGCTGCTTCCTGCTGATGCACACCGGCGACAAGGCGGTGAAGTCCACCCATGGCCTGCTCACCACCATCGCCTGCGGCCCGCGCGGCGAGGTCGGCTACGCCCTGGAGGGCGCGGTGTTCAACGGCGGCTCCACGGTGCAGTGGTTGCGCGACGAACTGAAGGTGATCAACGACTCCTTCGATTCCGAATACTTCGCCACCAAGGTCAAGGACAGCAACGGCGTCTACCTGGTACCGGCCTTCACCGGACTCGGCGCGCCCTATTGGGACCCCTATGCGCGCGGCGCAGTGTTCGGCCTGACCCGTGGAGTCAAGGCCGACCACCTGATCCGCGCCACCCTGGAATCCATCGCCTACCAGACCCGCGACGTGCTCGACGCCATGCAGCGCGATGCCGGCGAACGCCTGCGCGCTCTGCGCGTCGACGGCGGGGCGGTGGCCAACAACTTCCTCATGCAGTTCCAGGCCGACATCCTCGGCACCCGCGTGGAGCGCCCGGTGATGCGCGAGACCACCGCCCTCGGCGCCGCCTACCTGGCCGGCCTGGCCTGCGGCTTCTGGAGCAGCCTCGACGAGCTGAAGAGCAAGGCGGTGATCGAGCGGGTGTTCGAGCCGGAGTGCGACGAGCCCCGGCGCGAAAAGCTCTATGCCGGCTGGAAAAAAGCGGTGGAGCGCACTCGCGGCTGGGACGACGGCGAACTGTGACGAGCTGGCGCCATTCGTCCGCCGCGATGCGGCGAATGGCGTGTTCCCCGGCGCCGCTCTGGCATGCCCTGGGTAACGTTTGCGCGCGGCGGCCGGGTGCCGCCGCGGCGCGCTCTACGACTCATGCACGGCTGACAACGGCCCCCCGCGTGCGGCATTCTTGGCGACTTTCCAGGGTCCCGGCCCGGCAGCACGAGAACAACCCATGAACCTGCCCCCCCGACAGCAAAGCATCATCGAGGAGGTCCGCGAGCGCGGTTACCTGAGCATCGAGGAGATGGCGCAGATGTTCGCGGTCACCCCGCAGACCATCCGCCGCGACATCAACCAGCTCGCCGAACAGGGACTGCTGCGCCGCTACCACGGCGGTGCGGCCTACGATTCGAGCATCGAGAACACCGCCTACACCATGCGCGCCGACCAGATGCGCGACGAGAAGCAGCGCATCGCCGAAGCCGTGGCCAGCCTGGTGCCGGACAACGCCTCGCTGTTCATCAACATCGGCACCACCACCGAGGCCATCGCCCGCGCCCTGCTCAACCACCGTAACCTGAAGATCATCACCAACAACCTGCACGTGGCCGCCACCCTCAGCGCCAAGGAAGACTTCGAAGTGCTGGTCGCCGGCGGCACCGTACGCAGCGACGGCGGCATCGTCGGCCAGGCCGCGGTGGACTTCATCCAGCAGTTCCGCGTCGACTTCGCCCTGGTCGGCATCAGCGGCATCGACGAGGATGGCAGCCTGCTCGACTTCGACTACCAGGAAGTGCGCGTATCCCAGGCGATCATCGACAACGCGCGGCAAGTGTTCCTGGCCGCCGACTCGAGCAAGTTCGGGCGCAACGCGGTGGTCCGCCTGGGACCGATCTCGCTGGTCAACCGGGTCATCAGCGACAGCCCGCCGCCCGCCGCCATCGCCCGCCTGATGGCACAGCACAAGGTTCACCTGGACCTGGTCTGAGGCATTTCCCCTGCCACGGCGCCGTTCGGCGCCGTGAATGTTCGTTTCAGAAAAACCACCTGCCGCCCCCCGTCCATGCGCCGCGATCCTCGGCGGTCGCTTTCCCGCATGCGGAAGAGGGGCTGTTCCCGCGCGGACGGGCAAACCGGTAGCGCCCGGGCAACCCTTCGAAATTGAAAAAGCCTGGCGAATCGGGCTGGTCAATAACTGCGCAATCGACTAAGCTATTTTCGAATTCGAACAAAATTACGTTCACTTTCGACTTCAGGGCCTTTCACATGAGTCAAGCGCACACCCCCTCCGCTCCACTCGCCGAAGTCTACGATGTCGCCGTGGTCGGCGGTGGCATCAACGGTGTAGGGATCGCCGCCGACGCAGCCGGGCGCGGCCTGTCCGTGTTCCTTTGCGAACAGCACGACCTGGCCCAGCACACCTCCTCGGCCAGCAGCAAGCTGATCCACGGCGGCCTGCGCTACCTCGAACACTACGAATTCCGCCTGGTCCGCGAAGCCCTGGCCGAGCGCGAGGTCCTGCTGGCCAAGGCGCCGCACATCGTCAAGCCGCTGCGCTTCGTCCTGCCGCACCGTCCGCACCTGCGCCCGGCCTGGATGATCCGCGCCGGCCTGTTCCTCTACGATCACCTCGGCAAGCGCGAGAAGCTGCCCGCCTCGCGCGGCCTGCGCTTCACCGGCAGCAGCCCGCTGAAGGCCGAGATCCGCCGTGGCTTCGAGTACTCCGACTGCGCGGTGGACGATGCGCGCCTGGTGGTGCTCAACGCAATCTCCGCCCGCGAGCACGGCGCCCACGTCCATACCCGCACCCGCTGCGTCAGCGCCCGTCGCAGCAAGGGACTCTGGCACCTGCACCTGGAGCGCAGCGACGGTAGCCTGTATTCGATCCGCGCCCGCGCCCTGGTGAACGCCGCCGGCCCCTGGGTGGCGCGCTTCATCCAGGACGACCTGAAACAGAAGTCGCCCTACGGTATCCGCCTGATCCAGGGCAGCCACATCATCGTGCCGAAGCTGTACGAAGGCGAGCACGCCTACATCCTGCAGAACGAAGACCGCCGCATCGTCTTCGCCATCCCCTATCTGGACCGCTTCACCATGATCGGCACCACCGATCGCGAGTACCAGGGCGACCCGGCCAAGGTGGCGATCAGCGAAGAGGAAACCGCCTACCTGCTGCAAGTGGTGAACGCCCATTTCAAGCAGCAGCTTGCGGCCGCCGACATCCTGCACAGCTTCGCCGGCGTGCGTCCGCTGTGCGACGACGAGTCCGACGAGCCTTCGGCGATCACCCGCGACTACACCCTGTCGCTCTCCGCCGGCAACGGCGAGCCGCCGCTGCTCTCGGTGTTCGGCGGCAAGCTGACCACCTACCGCAAGCTGGCCGAATCGGCGCTGGCGCAGCTCCAGCCGTTCTTCGCCAATCTCGGCCCGGCCTGGACCGCCAAGGCACCGCTGCCGGGCGGCGAGCAGATGCAGAGCGTCGAGGCGCTCACCGAGCAACTGGCCAACCGCTACGCCTGGCTCGACCGCGAACTGGCGCTGCGCTGGGCGCGCACCTACGGCACCCGGGTGTGGCGCCTGCTGGACGGGGTCAATGGCGAAGCCGATCTCGGCGAGCACCTGGGCGGCGGCCTGTATGCCCGCGAAGTGGACTACCTGTGCAAGCACGAGTGGGCCCAGGACGCCGAGGACATCCTCTGGCGCCGCAGCAAGCTCGGCCTGTTCCTCTCGCCGAGCCAGCAGGTGCGCCTCGGCCAGTACCTGCAGAGCGAGCATCCGCATCGCCCGCGGGTGCATGCGGCCTGATCGCCAGCCAGAAACGTCGAGGCCCGCTTTTGCGGGCCTCGTTCGTTATGGAAGGGTACGGGACGATCCGGGCATAATGCGCGACGCCACCAAGCCGGTGGCGCCGCCGCAGTCGAGAATCCCGTGGACCTGATGTTCAAGGCGCTGATCGGCGCCGCCGTGGTCGTGCTCCTCGCCGTCCTGTCGAAGACCCGCAACTACTACATCGCCGGCCTGGTGCCGCTGTTTCCCACCTTCGCCCTGATTGCCCACTACATCGTCGGCAAGGGCCGTTCGCTGGACGACCTGAAGACCACCATCGTCTTCGGCATGTGGTCGATCATCCCCTACTTCGTCTATCTCGCCGCGCTCTACCTGCTGGTCGAGCGCTTCCGCCTGGAGACCTCGCTGGCCCTGGCGGCGCTGGCCTGGCTGGTGGCGGCAAGCGTGCTGGTGGGCCTCTGGGTACGCCTGCACGCCTGAGACCGCGAGCGCGGCTTCAGAGCTGGACGACGCTGGCCTGCCGATGGGCCTTCAGGTAAGGCACCACCGCCGCCAGCAACGGCTCCTTGAAGGCTTCCTGGAAGCGATGGGCGAGACCGGGGATCAGCTTCAGCTCCGAGCCACGGATATGCGCCGCCACGTGCACGCCGTGCATCACCGGCAGCAGCGGATCGGCGGTGCCATGGATCACCAGGGTCGGCACCTGCAGACGGTTCAGCAGCGGCACCCGGCTGGGTTCGGCGAGGATTGCCAGCAATTGCCGCTGCACGCCTTCCGGGTTGAACGCGCGGTCGTAGGAACGTGCGGCCTGCAACAGGAGCTGCTGGCGATCGTCGCGCACTTCCGGGCTGCCCAGCGCCGCCAGCAGGTCGGCCTGCTGCTCGACCGCCTGCTCGCGGCTGGCCGCCTCGCGCCGCGCCAGCAGGCGCAGCAGCGACTCGCTGGGCGCCGGCAGGCCTTCGGCGCCGGAGCTGGTCATCACCAGGGTCAGGCTGAGCAGGCGCTGCGGCGCCATGTCGGCGATGTGCTGGGCGATCATCCCGCCCATGCTGGCGCCGAGCACATGGGCCTGGGGGATATCCAGCGCGTCGAGCAGATGCAGGGCATCGCCGGCCATGTCGGTGAGGGTATAGGGCGCGCTGACCGGCAGGCCGAGGCGATAACGCACCACTTCGTAGGTCAGCCGCGAGCTGGGCACCGGCACGTTCCAGGCCGACAGGCCGACGTCACGGTTGTCGTAGCGGATCACCCGGAAGCCTTGCTCGCACAGGGCGCTGACCACCTCGTCCGGCCAGTGGATCAGTTGCCCGCCCAGGCCCATCACCAGCAGCAGGGCCGGATCGCTGTCGCGGCCGATGCTCTGGTAGGCCAGGCGCACGTCGCCCAGTTCGACCGTCTCGGTAGGTACGCGTGCGTCGCAACGCGCCGCCGCAAAGGAGGAGAGGCTGCACAACAAGGCGGCCAGGAAGATGAAAGCACGCATGAAGAAAACCCAGAACGCAAAACCCCAGTGGAGCGCGATTCTGATTAAATTTCGTCCAGCGCGCTGCCACAGTAGCGTGACAGTTTGATGAATGCCGCCAGGCGGTCGTGGCGTTGTGGCTCTGCGGCGTTGCGCCGCTGCTCCGGGCCGCCGTCCCGTGTGCCGGGCTATTCTCCCCGTCGCTCCACGATCGCGCGCTCTGCGGGATCGAGGCCATCGCTTGTCGACAGCCCCTGGCGTATGAGACAAACTCAACGAATCTGCACCGCTATCAAGTTTTGCTCATACAGAGGCCGCCATGCTCGAACTTCGCCACCTCAAGACCCTGCACGCGCTGCGCGAAGCCGACAGCCTGGTGGAAGCCGCCGAGCGCCTGCACCTTACCCAGTCGGCGCTGTCGCACCAGTTCAAGGAACTGGAAGAGCGCCTGGGCATGCAGTTGTTCGTGCGCAAGACCAAGCCGGTACGCTTCACCAGCGCCGGGCTGCGCCTGCTGCAACTGGCCGACTCGCTGCTGCCCCAACTGCGCACCGCCGAGCGCGACCTGGCACGGCTCGCCGGCGGTACCGCCGGGCGCCTGCACATGGCCATCGAATGCCACAGTTGCTTCCAGTGGCTGATGCCGACCATCGACCAGTTCCGCGACGCCTGGCCGGAAGTCGAACTGGACCTGGCCTCGGGCTTCTCCTTCGCGCCGCTGCCGGCCCTGGCCCGCGGCGACCTCGACCTGGTGGTAACCGCCGACCCGATCGAGTTGCCCGGCATCACCTACGTGCCACTGTTCACCTACGAAGCGCTGCTGGCGGTGGCCAACCAGCATGCCCTGGCTGGCCGGCCGTACGTCGTCCCGGAGGATCTGGAGCGGGAAACCCTGATCACCTATCCGGTGGAACGCGACCGTCTCGACGTCTTCACCCGCTTCCTCGACCCCGCCGACGTGGAGCCGGCGCAGGTGCGCATAGCCGAGCTGACCGTGATGATGATGCAACTGGTGGCCTCCGGTCGCGGCGTCTGCTGCCTGCCGAACTGGGCCCTGCACGAGTACAGCTCGCGCGGCTACGTGACGGCCCGGCGCCTCGGTGAAAAGGGCCTGTACTGCACGCTCTTCGCCGCCATCCGCACGGACATGTTCGATGCGCCATTCATGCGCGACTTCCTGCTCACCGCCAAGGACACCTCCTTCGCCACCCTCGAAGGGGTCAGCGCCGCCAAGGGCTGAGCGGCTCAGAACAGCGGCAGCTCATAGGTCAGGTACAGGCGGTTCTCGTCGATGTCGCGGCTGAAGGCCGAACGGTAGGTAGCGTTGCGCCAGACCAGCCCCAGTCCCTTCAGCGGACCGCCCTGCAACACGTAGCGCAGGTCGCTGTCGCGTTCCCACTCGCGACTGCCGTCGGCGCCCTTCGGTTTCGCGCCATGGCCGCTGAAATAGCGCGTCATCAGGCTCAGGCCGGGCACCCCGAGCGGCGCGAAGTCGCAGTCGTAGCGCAGTTGCCAGGAGGATTCGCCAGCCTCGGCGAAGTCGTTGTACTGGCCGAAATTGACCAGGTACGGATCGGTCCCCTCCAGGTAGGGGAAACCGTGGTCGCCGCTCATCCGCTGGTAGCCCAGGCCGAAGGCCTGGCCGTTGCGCAGGCGGTAGGTGAGCGACCCGCTGAAGGAACGGTTGTCGATGCGCCCGCCGCGAGCGCCGCCGGTATCCCGGCTGAGCGCCAGGCGCAAGTCGCTCTCCAGGCTATCCGCAGCGACGCCGATGCGCCCCTTGAGACCGAGGAAATGCTGGGCGTAGACCTGCTCCAGTTCGCCATAGTGGTAGCTGCCGGTCCAGTCCGGGGCGATACGGTAGTCCAGGCCAGCCAGGTCGAAACGGTCCGCCTGCGCCGCGCCGGCGAAACGCCGGTTGCGGTTGAACAGCGCCAGGTCGCTGGTGCCCGCCTCGTTGCGCTGGCTGACCTCGGTCAGCCGTCCCAGGTTCAGGCTCAGTCCGCTCAGTTCGCCGGAAGTCAGCAGCGCGCCCTGGAACACCTGGGGGAATAGCCGCCCGTAGTTGGGCTGGATGGTCGGTAGCTTCGGCACCAGGCCGCCGACCTTCAGCTCGCTGCGCGACAGGCGCAGCTTGGCGGTCGCGTCCAGCCGCGCGTAGTCGCCCGCCGCGCTGCCATCGTCGCGAAGCGGAAGCAGGCCGGTGCCGCTACGCCCCGCGCCGGAATCGAGCCGGACGCCGAGCTTGCCCAGCAGGTCGAGACCCACGCCGAGGGTGCCCTCGGTATAGCCCGATCGGTAGTCGAAGAGAAAGCCCTGGGCCCACTCCTCGCTTTTCGCACGCCCCACGCCATCGCGGAAGTCGCGGTTCATGTAGAAGTTGCGCAAGGCCAGGCTGGCCCGCGAGTCTTCGAGGAAGCCCTCGGCCAGGGCGGGAACGCTATCGCCGGCAAGGATCGGCAGCAGGAAAAACGCGCATTTCTTGTTGTTGTTCATACGCACTCCGAACGGGCGCCTGGGCGCCTCTTTTTCTAGGGGGAACGGTGTCTCATCGGCAGCGCTCGATCACCATCGCCACGCCCTGGCCGAGCCCGACGCACAGGCTGACCACCGCGTAGCGCCGCTCGATGCGTTGCAGCCCGCGGGCGGCGGTGAGCACCAGGCGCGCACCGGAGGCGCCGAGCGGATGGCCGAGGGCGATGGCGCCGCCATGGGGATTGACCCGCGGGTCCTCGTAGTCCAGGCCGAGCAGCTTCAGGCAGGCCAGGACCTGCGGCGCGAAGGCTTCGTTGATCTCGATCAGGCCGACCTCGTCCAGGTCGATGCCGGCGCGTTGCAGCGCGCGGAGGATCGCCTGCTGCGGGCCGATGCCCATCAACCGGGGCTCCACGCCGACGCTGGCGCTAGCGAGGATCCGCGCCAGCGGCCGGATGCCCTCGCGCTCGCCGATCGCGCGGTCGCCCAGCAGCACTACCGCCGCCCCGTCGTTGATCCCCGACGCGTTGCCGGCGGTCACTACCCCGCCGGCGAACAACGCCGGCAAGCGCGCCAGGGCCGCCAGGTCGGCCTGCGGCCGCGGATGCTCGTCGCGCTCCACCAGCCGCGTCTCGCCCTTGCGTCCGGCGCGCACCTCCACCGGAAGGATTTCGCCGAGGAAAAAGCCCTCCTCCAGCGCAGCCTGGTAGCGCGCCTGGGAAGAAGCGGCGAAACGGTCGGCATCCTCGCGGGCGATGCCGAAGGCGCGGGCCACGTTGTCGCCGGTCTCCGGCATGCTGTCGTTGCCATAGCGCTCGACCAGCCTGGGGTTGGCGAAGCGCGCGCCGATGGTGCTGTCGAAGACCTCCAGCGTGCGGCTGAAGGCGCTCTCCGCCTTGCCCATGACGAACGGCGCCCGGGACATGCTTTCGGCGCCGCCGGCCAGGTACAGCCGGCCCTCGCCGCAACTGATCGCGCGCGCCGCGTCGATCACCGCCGACAGTCCGCTGGCACACAAGCGGTTGACCGTCTGCCCAGGCAGCCGCGCCGGCAGGCCGGCTGCGAGCAGCGCGTTGCGCGCCAGGTTGCGGCTGTCTTCGCCGGCCTGGTTGGTGCAACCGAGGATCACATCCTCCAGGTCGTCGACGGCGAACCCGGAGGTTTCCGCGAGACGCGCCAGCAGCAGGCCGGCCAGGTCGTCCGGACGCACCGTCGAGAGTGCACCGGCATGCCGGCCGAAAGGCGTACGCAGGCCGGCGTAGATATAGGCATCGAGCATGGTGTGTTTCTCCGCGAAGGGATCAGGAGGCCAACGGGCTGTCCGGCTGGCGCAGGGAAAGGCCCAGTTGGGCGCGCCGGCGCAGCCAGGGACTGGGGCGATAGCGCGGGTCGCCGCTGAGCGCATGCAGGCGTTCGAGGATGCGCAGCACGCGCCCGGCGCCCAGTCGGTCGCCCCACTCCAGCGGCCCCAGCGGATAGCCGAGACCGAGGCGCACCGCCAGGTCGATGTGCTCCACCGAAGCGATACCCTGCTGGGCGATGTCGCAGGCGAGATTGACGATCGAGGCGAGGGTGCGCTGGACGATGAACCCGGCGCTGTCGCGAATCAGCGTGACGCCCACGCCGTCCCGTGCGAACAGGGTGCGAGCGGCCTGCTGCAGCTCCGCTCGGGTCGCCGGGCAGGCCATCAGGCAGCGGTGTCGCTCCAGGTCCGACAGCACGTCGATGGCCAGGCTGCGCGTCGGATCGACGGCGAACCGCCGCGCTGCGGCGCTGACGTCGGCGCCCAGCGGCGCAAGCAGGCACAACGCCGCCCCGGAAGGACGCTCGCCACTCTCCACCTCGGCGCCCAGACGTTGTAGCAACGTCAGCAATGGCGCGCGGTCATGTTCGTCGTCGACGCCCAGCCACACCGGCGGCAACGCCGCGCCTGGCGCAACCGCCGGGGCGGCGGCGGGCACCTGCCCAGCGCCGTCGTAGCGGTAGAAGCCCTGGCCGCTCTTGCGCCCCAGGCGGCCGGCGGCGAGCATCTGGCGCAGCAAGGGATGCGGACGATAACGCGGCTCCTCGTAGTACTGCCGGTAGATCGACTCCATCACCGGCAGGCTGACGTCCAACCCGACCAGGTCGAACAGCTCGAACGGGCCCATGCGGAAGCCGGCGCCCTCGCGCAGGACTTCGTCGATCGCCGCCACCGGCGCCACGCCCTCGCCGAGGATACGCAGCGCCTCGGTGCCGAAGGCCCGTCCGGCATGGTTGACGATGAAGCCGGGGCTGTCCGTGGCACGCACCGCCTGGTGGCCGAAGGTCGCCACCAGGGCGCACAGTCGCTCGGCGATGCCGGTGCGGGTGGCGAGACCGTCGATCACCTCCACCAGACGCATCAGCGGCACCGGATTGAAGAAGTGCAGACCGGCGACCCGGCCGGGATCGCGACAGGCCGAGGCGATCGCGGTAACCGACAGCGAGGAGGTATTGCTGGCGAGGATCGCTTCGTCGCCGACCACCTCTTCCAATTGGCGGAACAACGCCTGCTTGGCCTCCAGGTTCTCGACGATCGCCTCGATCACCAACTGGCAGCCGCGTAGGACCCGCAAGTCCTCGACCACCCGCAGATTGCCCATCGCGCGCTCGACAGCCTCCGCCTCCAGCCGGCCCCGCTCCACCTGCCGGGCAAGGACCGTGGCGATCTGCTCGCGCGCTTGCAGCGCCGCCCCCTGGCGGCTGTCGTAGAGCAGCACCGACAGCCCGGCACAGGCAGCGAGCTGGGCGATGCCCTGGCCCATGGCACCGGTACCGACGATACCGATGAGAACGATCGATGGCTCGCTCATTTTCCCAGGTACTCCGCTGTGCGTTTTTCCAGGAAGGCACGCATGCCCTCCTTCTGGTCGTGGCTGTCGAACAGCAACTGGAAGGCCTTGCGCTCCAGCGCCAGGGCCTGGTCCAGCGGCAGGTCGGCGCCGGCCAGGACCACTTCCTTGATCTGCGCCAGCGCCAGCGGCGGCAGGCCGGCGATCT
This sequence comes from Pseudomonas sp. HMSC057H01, assembly GCF_001836405.1. Lineage (NCBI taxonomy): Bacteria > Pseudomonadati > Pseudomonadota > Gammaproteobacteria > Pseudomonadales > Pseudomonadaceae > Pseudomonas > Pseudomonas sp. HMSC057H01. The sequence continues at coordinate 106,525 of NZ_KV828379.1, forward strand.
GGCGAGCCAGTTCGAGGGCGCGATCCAATGCCTGGCCATCCGCCGCCACCTCGCTGACCAACCCTATGGCCAGGGCCTCCGGCGCCCGTACCGTGCAACCGGTAAACAGCATGCGCAGCGCCTGGAACTTGCCCACCGCTCGCACCAGGCGCTGGGTGCCGCCGGCGCCGGGCATCACGCCGACACGGATTTCCGGCTGGGCGAAGCGCGCCGAGGCACCGGCGACGATCAGGTCGCAGTGCATCGCCAACTCGCAGCCTCCGCCCAGGGCATGGCCCTCCACGGCGGCGATCAGCGGCTTGCGGCAGGCGGCGAGCGCCTGCCAGTGGCGCTCCACCCCGCGCTGCTGGATCTCCAGCGCGGACGCCTCCGCCAGTTCGTTGAGATCGGCGCCGGCGGCGAACGCCGTGCCATTTCCGGTGAGGACGATGACCCGGGTATCGGCGCACTCGTCGAGGCGCCGTACGTACTCCGCCAGAGCCTCGCGCAGGCGCATGTTCAGGGCGTTGAGTACTGCCGGGCGGTTCAGTCGCAACAGGGCCACGCCCTGCTCCGGCCGGTCCAGCAGCACGAGTTCGGGGCTCACCGCCCCAGGGGAGGAATCCATGGCCATCTCCAATTGCCCGGGGATTGAGTTGCACGGCGCAGGCCGTGCCATGCGGGGTTTCAGGCGCGGACGATGCCGCGCCGGACCAGCGCGTCGATCGCCTCGGCGCTCAATCCCAGTTCCGCCAGGACTTCCCGGGTGTCTCCGCCCAGTACCGGCGGCGTGGCGCGGTAGCTGGCCGGGGTGCGCGAAAGCTTCACCGGCGAGGCGATGCCGCGATAGCCCTCGAGTTCGACGACCATCCCGCGATGGCGGGTGTGCGGGTGTTCCACCACCCGATCCACCGTGGCGATCACTCCGCAGGGCACGCCGAGACGGATCAGCAGCTCGGCCAGCTCGCGACCGTCGTGGGCCGCCAGGTAGTCCTCCAGGGCGCGCTTCAGCGCCTCGCGGTTGACCGAGCGCTTGCCGTTGTCGGCGAAGCGCGGGTCCCCCGGCAGTTCATCGGCTCCCAGGTACTCGCACAGGCGGGCGAACTGGCGGTCGTTGCCGACGGCGAGGAAGATCGGCTCGGTACCGGTGCGGTAGCTGTCGTAGGGCGCGATGTTCGGATGGGCGTTGCCGCTACGCCGGGGCGTACGTCCGGAAGCGAAGTAGTTCGGCAGGTGCGGGTGCAGCAGGGAGATACCGCAGTCGTACAGGGCGATGTCCACCGACTGCCCGCGCCCGCTGACCTGGCGCTCGTGGAGGGCGAGGAGGATGCCGGCCATGGCGTTCAGCCCGGTGACCATGTCGACGATCGGCAGGCCGATGCGCAACGCGTCGCCGCCGGCCTCGCCGTTCACGCTCATCAGTCCGGCCATAGCCTGGATCGCCGCGTCGTAGCCGGGCAGGCCGCCGAGCGGGCCGTCGGCGCCGAAGCCCGATACCGCGCAGTGGACCAGCCGTGGGAAGCGCTGGCGAAGCACCTCCTCGTAGCCGATCCCCCAACGCGCCAGGGTGCCGGGCTTGAAGTTCTCCAGCAGTACGTCGGCGTCCTCCAGCAAGCGCAGCAGCAGCTCGATGCCCTCCGCCGTCGCCAGGTCGACGGCGATGCCCTTCTTGTTGCGGTTCACGCCCTTGAAGTAGGACGCCGTGTCGCCCTCGAAGGGCGGCCCCCAGCCACGGGTCTCGTCGCCGCCGAGGGGTTCCAGCTTGATCACCTCGGCGCCGTGGTCGGCCAGCGCCTGGGAGCAGTAGGGTCCGCCGAGGACCCGGCTGAGATCGATGATTTTCAGGCCACGCAGGGCGCCCGTCTGATTGGTCATGGCGACTCTCTGGTTGTTGTGAGCGGGAATGCGGGCAGTCAGGCCGGCAGCAATTGCATGGCTTCGGCCTGGCTCAGCGGCACCTCGCCGACCACCCTGGCCAGCAGTTCGGCCTGGTCGGTCCAGCCCTCCAGGTGCAGCGGGTCGCGCGGCAGCAGCTTGTGCCGGGCGACCAGGAAGGCCAGGGCCAGGCGGCGCTGGTCGGGTGCCTGGCGGCTGGCTTCCCAGGCCATGAAGATCGCCGTGCACAGGTGGTAGAGGGCGCTGCCGGCCTGGCGCACCTGCTCGTCCTGGCGGCGCTCGGCGACGTCGGCCATGGTCGCGACCACTCGCACCAGCAGTTCGTCGAAGAGGTCGCGGGCGTCCCCTGGCAGATCGCTGTCATCCAGCAGCCGGCGCAGGTGGCGCTGCAAGGGTTCGAGCGCCTGTTCGCGGCTCACCGCACGGGCGACGTCCAGCGCCACGATGTTGCTGGTGCCCTCCCAGATCGACCCCAGGTGGGCGTCGCGCACCAGGCGCGGGTCGCTCCACTCCTCGATGTAGCCGACCCCGCCGCGCACCTCCATGGCGTCGCCGGTGACCCGTCGCGCATCGCGGCAGGCGCGGAACTTGATCAGCGGGGTGAGGATCCGCACGCATTTCTGCGCCTCGACCTCGCCGCCATCGGCGCGCGGCAGCAGCGTGGCGATCTGCATGAACATCGAGCGCGCCTGTTCGGTGGGCAGCATCATCTTCAGCAACTGCTTCTGCATCAGCGGCATGTCGATCAGGTGCTTGCCGAAGGCGCGCCGATGGCGGGCGACGAACAGCGCCTCGCTCAGCGCCCGGCGCATCAGCCCGGCGGCGCGCACGCCGTTGGACAGGCGCGACATGTTGACCATGTCGGCCATCTGCTGGAAGCCGCGGCCGATCTCGCCGATCAGGTAGGCGCTGGCGCCTTCCAGGCGGACTTCGCCGCTGGCCATGGAGCGGCTGCCCAGCTTGTCCTTCAGGCGGACGATGCGATAGGCGTTGCGCGTACCGTCCTCGCGGACCTTCGGCAACAGGAACAGGGTCACGCCCTTCATTCCTTCCGGCGCGCCTTCGGGGCGGGCCAGGACCATCGCCAGGTCGGCGTCCGGGTTGGAGCAGAACCACTTGTCGCCGTAGAGCTTCCACTCGCCGCCCTCCTCCCGCGCCACGGTACGGGTCCGCGCCACGTCGGAGCCGGCGGCCTGCTCGGTCATGAACATGGCGCCCTGGAACAGCTCGTCGAAATCCCGCGAGGCGAGGGACGGCAGATAGCGCTCAACCAGTTCCGGCGCGCCGAACCTGCGCAGGGTGCGGGTAAGCGAGTCGGTCATGCTGACCGGGCAGCAAAGGCCGAACTCGGCCTGTACGAACAGGTGGGTGAGCGCATACTTGACCAGCGGCGGTGGGCCGTCCGGGCGATGGCTCATGGAAGCCAGGCCGAGTTCGGCATAGGCCACCCGTTCGAGGGCGACGTAGTCCGGATGCTTGCGAATGCTCTGCAAATCCTCGCCGCGGCGGGTGCGCGGCGCCAGCACCGGCGGGTTCTTGTCCGCCGCCAGCGCCAGCACGTCCAGCTCGCCGCCGGCACGGGCGCCGAGCCGTTCGAGGAGCGGCCGCCATTCGGCGAGCAACGCCGGCGGCAGGTATACCTCCAGCAGCCGCTCCAGGGCCGGATCGCAGGTGTAGAGATTCAGCCCACGGCTGTCGGGGATGTTCAGCGTATCTTCGCGAGGTACTTCGGGCATGGCGGTCATGGCGCGGCTCCTGCTTGTCTTGCGCCGAGACTAGGCGAGTGGTTCGATAAGCATCCAATACAAAAAAAATCATCGACGATAAGAAAAACAGATCGTAGAACCAGGTGCCTGCCATGGATCTCAGACAGCTTCGCTACTTCATCGCGGTCGCCGAGGAACTGCATTTCGGACGCGCCGCGGCTCGCCTGTTCATCTCCCAGCCGGCGCTGAGCTTCGACATCAAGAAGCTGGAGGAACAGCTCGGAACCCAATTGCTGCTGCGCAACAACAAGTCGGTGAAGCTCACCGGCGCCGGCCAGGTCCTGCTGGTGGAAGCGCGCAACCTGCTGCTGCAGGCAGAGAAGGTGAAACGCCTGACCCAGCTATCCGCCGAGGGCGACGTCGGCCAGCTGCGCGTCGGCTTCGTCAACTCCATGCTCTACCGCGGCCTGCCCAGGGCCATGTCCCGCTTCGAACGGGAGCACCCGAACATGGAGGTGGTGCTCGGCGAAATGAACAGCGCGGAGCAGGCCCAGGCGTTGCAGCGCGGGCAGATCGACCTGGGCTTCGTGCACTGGGGCAGGCTGCCGGCGGAAATCGTCTCCGAACCCTTGATCAGCGACCCGTTCCTCTGTTGCCTGCCCGCCGGGCACCGCCTGGCAGGCCAGGCGCGTCTGGACCTCGCCGAACTGCGCGACGAAGACTTCATCCTCTTCCCGCGCCATGTCTCCCCGCACTACCACGACCTGATCATCGCCCGCTGCGTGGACGCCGGCTTCAGCCCGCGCATCCGCCACGAGGCGCGCCTGTGGCAGACCGTCGCCGCCATGGTCGGTCTCGGCATGGGCGTCGCGCTGATCCCGGAGACCCTCTGCCTGGCCTGGCGGAACGAGGTGCGCTACCTGGAGATCGAGCCGGCCGGCGCGCGTTCGGAGATCCACGCGATCCTTCCGGCCAGCGAACCTTCCCGGGCGGCGCAGGCGTTCCTGGCGACGCTGAAGAGCGGCCTGGATGACGCCTGAGCGAGGGCTGACGGAAAACGTCGATATGGAATCCCTTATCGAGCCATAAGATTAAAAGACTATTGATTTGCGGGGGTGCCACCTAGACTCCGAGGCACCCGGGTCAACACCGACGCACGCTCTCCCTCCACGGAAACCAGCGTTTCCGCCCCGCCTTTCAGCGAAGGGCGGTAGGGAGCGGCGTGTCGGCGAGAACAACAATAAACAGGACTCGACCCATGCCGCGCACGCCCTCTCCCGAAGACGCCGACCTGCACAAGAAAGCCCGCAGGGCCGGTATCGCCTCCTTCATCGGCACCACCATCGAGTGGTACGACTTCTACATCTACGGCCTGGCCGCCGCCCTGGTGTTCGGCAAGGTATTCTTCCCCGCCGACATGGATCCGGGCCTGGCCACCCTGCTGTCCTTCGTCACCCTCTGGTCGGGCTTCATCGCTCGTCCGCTGGGCGGGATCATCTTCGGCCATCTCGGCGACCGCATCGGCCGCAAGACCACCCTGGTGATCACCCTGATCATGATGGGCATCGCCACGACCTGCATCGGCCTGTTGCCGGTCTATACGCAGATCGGCATCTGGGCACCGATCTCCCTGGTGGCGCTGCGTATCGTCCAGGGCATCGCGGTCGGCGGCGAGTGGGGCGGCGCGATCCTGATCGCCAGCGAAAGCGCGCCCAAGGGCAAGGGCATCCTGTACGCCGCCTTCGCCCAGCAGGGCTCGCCCACCGGCAACCTGCTGGCGACCCTGGCGTTCTTCGCCCTCAGCGCCCTGCCCGCCTCGGACTTCATTCTCTGGGGCTGGCGCGCGCCGTTCCTGCTCTCCGCAGTGCTGGTCATCGTCGGCATGGTGATCCGCCTGAAGCTGGAGGAGTCGGAAGACATGAAGCGCGTGCTGGCGCAGAAGCGCACGGTGAAGCTGCCGCTCGCCGAGGTGCTGGGCAAGCATTGGAAGATCGTCCTGCTCGGCGCCGGCGTGCTGCCGATCATCCACGTCACCTACTTCAAGGGCACCTTCGCCCTCTCCTGGGCGACCAAGACCCTCGGCTACAGCCAGGGCACCTTCCTCAGCATCATCGTGGTCGCGCTGGTGGTGCAGTTCCTCAGCCAGCCACTGGGGGCGCTGCTCACTTCGCGCATCGACATGCGCAAGGCGGCATGCCTGATGGTGCTGCCGGAGTTCATCCTGATGCCGGCGATGTTCTTCGCCGTGGAAACCAAGGTCTACTGGATCGCCGCGGCCGGCATGTGCCTGGCCACGGTGCCGCACGCGATGTTCTACGGCGCGGTGGGCGGTATCCTCGCCCGAGCCTTCCCGGCGCGGGTGCGCTACACCGGCCTGTCGCTGGCCTACCAGCTCTGCTCGCTGCTGGTCGGCGGCGGTACGCCGGTACTGGCCCAGTGGATTCTCAACAGTACCGGCAGCATCGTCGGCGTGGCCCTGGCCTCGGCCTGCTACGCGCTGGTCTCGCTGGCCTGTACCCTGGCCCTGTTGCGGATCACCGGGTTCCACGCCAGCGACCTGTCGACCGCCGAGCGCGCCGACGCCGAGGACTTGCAGCGGCCCGCAGCGGTCGAGCGGGAACCGGTGTTGCGCGCCCCCGCCCGGCTTCTGGGCGGCGATCCCGGCTAGCCGGCAGCGCCCATGCGCCGCTCGTGCTCCAGCAACCAGCGCTTGCGCCACAGGCCACCGCCATAGCCGGTCAGGGAACCGTCCGAACCGATGACGCGGTGGCAGGGAATCACGATGGCGATCTGGTTGGCTCCGTTGGCGCGGGCCACGGCGCGCACCGACGACGGCGAGCCGATGGACCTGGCCAGCCCGGCGTAGCTCTGCGTGCTGCCGCACGGTACCTCGCGCAGCGCCTGCCAGACCGTGCGGGTGAAGGCCGAGGCGTTCAGCGCCAAGGGGGTCTGGAAGCGCACTGGAGTACCGCCGAAGTAGTCGGCGAGTTCCGCCTCGATCCTGTCGATGGAGGCGAAACGGCCGAAACCGATGCTCGATCCGCTGCTCTTCTGCAGGCGTTTCAGCTCCCCGCTCAACGCCGGGCGGTCGAAGAATTCCAGCAGGTGCAGGGCCTGCGCATCGGCCACCGCGAGCATGGCGCCGAGCGGGGTCTGCAGCCAGTCCGCCTTGAGCAGCTCGCGCCCGCGCAACTGCGACGGCGGCTCGCCCAGCAGGCGCGCGAAGGCGCTACGGAAGCCGCTGTCAGAGTCGAAGCTGGCATCCAGTTGCGCGTCGATCACCCGCGCGCCCGAGGACAGCCGCTCGGCGACCTGGCCAAGACGGCGCAGGCGAGCCATTTCCAGAAAGGTCACGCCGAACTCGCGCTTGAAAGCACGGCGCACGGTGGACGGGTCATAGCCCAGCGCCGCCAGGTCGTCTTCGAACCAGCGCCGCTGCGGTTGCCGACCGAGGCGCTGGAGCAGGTCGCTGACCAGCGGCCCCTGCGTGCCGAGCCGCTCCAGCGGCCGGCAACGCAGGCAGGGTCGGAAGCCGGCCTCGACGCAGCCCTTGATCGAATCGAAGAACAGGGTGTTCTCGCGCTTCGGCTTGCGCGCCGGGCAGGTCAGGCGGCAGAACACCCCGGTGCTCTTCACCCCGACGAAGGCGAAGCCATCGTAGGCGGGGTCGCGCGCCAACAGCGCGGCATACAGGGTGTCGTCATCGGGAAGGGGAAGGAACAACGCTGCGTCGGACATGGCCGGCTCCGGAACCAGGGAGGCGATGGATAGCCACTCTAGGCCAGGAGCCTGCGCCTTGCCGCCGCGAAACGGGCGTCGATTCTTTCTCAGCCCTCCTCGAAACGCATCTCCGGCGGCTGCTCGCGGAAACCGTGGGTGATCGCCGCCAGGTACACCGCGCCCAGCGCCAGCCAGCAGAGGCCGAGGATGATCGCCAGATGGTCGAGGCTGGCCATCAACCACAGGTCGGCGACCAGGCCGATGCCAGGGAATACCAGGAACAACAGGGTTTCCCGTGGGCCGCGGCGCTCGGCGCCAAGGTAGTAGTGGAAGACCACCGACAGGTTGACCAGGCTGAAGGCGAGGAAGGCGCCGAAGTTGATGAACGAGGTGGAGGTGGTCACGTCCATCTGTAGCGCCAGCAAGGCCACCACACCGCACAGGACGATGCTGTTCACCGGCGTCTCGAAGCGCTTGCCGAGACGCCCGAAGAACGGCCGCGGAAGGACGCCGTCGCGGCCCATGGCGAAGAGCAGGCGCGAGGCGCTGGCCTGGGCCGAGAGACCGGAGGTGAACTGGCCGACGATCAGGCCGACCAGGAAGAAGGTCACGAACAGGTCGCCACCGATGTTGCGGGCGATCTCGTAGGCCGCCGAGTCCGCGCTGTCGAAGGCGAACGACGGGTGCGCCAGTTGCACGAAGTACGAGGTGACGATGAAGATCAACCCGCCCAGCAGGGTGATCAGCAGGATCGCCCGCGGGATGTTGCGCCGCGGGTCGCGGGTTTCCTCGGTCAGGGTACTGACCGCGTCGAAACCGAGGAACGAGTAGCAGGCGATCGCCGCACCGCTCATCACCAGCGGCACCTGCAGGTCGCCACCGAGCAACGGTTGCAGTGACCATAGCGGCTTGCCCGGGTCGCCCAGCACGTAGTGCACGCAGAGCGCGACGAAGGCGCCGAGGACCAGGAACTGCACCAGCATCAGCAGGCCATTGACGTTCTTCGCCAGGCGCAGGCCGACGATGTTGATCGTCGTGGTCACGCCGATGAACGCCAGCACCCAGACCGCGTTGGGTACCGCGGGAAAGGCCGAGTGCAGGTAGGCGGCGCCGATCAGCCAGATCGCCATCGGCAGGAACAGGTAGTCGAGCAGCACCGCCCAGCCGGCGATGAAGCCGAGCCGGGAATCGATGGCCTTGCGCACGTAGGTATAGGCCGAGCCGGCCACGGGGAAGGCCGCGGCCATGCGCCCGTAGCTGAGGGCGGTGAAGAGCATCGCCAGGGAAGCGGCGATGTAGGCGGCGGGGACGTGTCCCTGGGTGGTCTCGGCGAGGATGCCGAAAGTCCCGAGGACGATGATGGGGGTCATGTAGGCGATGCCGAACAGCACCACGGAACCCAGCGACAGGGTGCGCTTGAGTCTGGCCATTACTGCTTACTCCGGAATTATCGTTTGTTATGGCAGTGGCCCGCAGCCGGCCGGGCCGCGGGGCGCAGGGGCCTCCCCTCACCCGGGAGACCGGCGGACGCTCGGGCGCCCATCGTTGTGCTACGGCTTTCCGGGCCGATCCTCGCCCGCTCGCTGGCGGACGGAGGACGACGCGACGCTCCTGTCGCGCCGCGTTGAATCAGGGAATCAGCAGTTCGCGCAGGCCGTCCGGGTGCTCGCGGCGCTCGCCGGGCAGGACCAGGCGACGCTCTTCGAGGTAACGGTAATCCCGACGCGCATCCTGCAACCGGCCGAGGTCCAGTTCGACGATCTGCCGGCATTCTTCGCGCCCGGCCTCGCAGAGCAACTGGCCGTAGGGATCGACCACCGCGCTGCCGCCGGCGAAGACCAGCCCGCCGTCGCCATGCCCGACGCGGTTGACCATCACCGCGTAGGCCTGGTTTTCCATGGCGCGGGCCATGATCGCGGTGCGATGGGTGGGGCCATAGGGGTCCATGTTGCCATTGGTCACGATGATCAGTTCCGCACCCAGTTGGCCGAGGGCCCGCGCGCTTTCCGGGAACTCGATGTCGAAGCACACCAGCAGGCCGACCCGGATGCCGTTCCACAGGGCGGTGGCGTAGCGGTCGCCAGGCGTGAAGATGCCGCGGTCGGAGGCCCACAGGTGGGTCTTGCGGTATTTCAGGGCGATGCCGTCGGGAGCGATCAGCAGGGTGGTGTTGTAGTAGCGGCCGGCGTCCGCCTCGGCGATGCCGATCGCCACCGAAACGTTACGTTCACGGGCGACGCGCTGCACCGCGCTGACCGTCGGGCCGTCGAGCGGCTCGGCAAGGGCGGCGATGTTGTCTTCGCTGGGGAAGCCGGTCAGGTGGGTTTCCGGGAACACCACCAGTTCGGTGTCCGCCGCACAGTCGGCGATGGCCGCCAGGGCGCGTTCCAGGTTGTGCGCGGTGTCGCCATCGCGACCGGCGATCTGGACGAGTTCGACTTTCATCGGAATTCCTTGTTGTTCTCGGCGCTGTTCGGCACGCGCGCTGTTCGTATGCAGGGGTCGGCACAGTATGCTTGGCGTTCCCCGCGCCGATAATTACGTCCGAGGGTTAACCCAACAGGGGTAGAAGATGAGTTTCACCTTGCAGGACATCGCCTGGCACCGCTCCGTCGGGCAACTGGTCGAGGCGCTGGATGCGCCGGACTTCTGGATTCGCCTGGTACGCCTGCTCGAACAGTACGTTCCGTTCGACAGCTGGGTGGCCCTGCTGTTCAGCCAGGGCCGGCCACAGGTGTTCGCCGAATGCCCGGGCGCCGACGGCGGGCCGGATCCGCTGTTCCAGGACTACCTGCGAGGCCTCTACCTGCTCGACCCGTTCTACATCGCCAGCCGCGAGAACCCGTGCAGCGGCCTGTTCCGTCTGGCCGACGTGGCACCGGAATGCTTCGAGCAGACCGATTACTACCAGCGTTACTTCCGCCTCAACGTGGTGGCCGATGAAATCCAGATCAACGTCCAGCTCTCCGGCGAACGCACCCTCTGCCTGTCGCTCGGCTCGCGGCGCCGCTTCACCCCCGAGCAACTCGCCGTGCTCGGTCTGGTGCGGCCCTGGGTGGCCGGGCTGATGCGCCAGCGCCTGGCCTTCGAGGACGAAGTGTTGAACAGCCCTGCGGCGCCGGAGCCGGGCTGGCAGGGTTCGCTGGAGAAGGTCGCGGAGCAGATGGGCACGCCGCTGACGGCGCGCGAACTGGAGGTCGGCAGGCTGATGCTCAGCGGCTGCTCGAGCAAGGAGATCGCCCGCAAGCTGGCGATCTCGGCGGAAACCGTGAAGGTCCACCGCAAGCACATGTACGGCAAGCTCGGCATCAAGTCGCAGTCCGAGCTGTTCGGCCTGTTCCTCCAGGCCCAGGGCTGACGGGACGGGCGACCGTCCCGTCGCCGCTCAGCGGCGCTTGATCTTCGGCTTCGGCCGGCCCTGCACGCACTTGAAGCGCGGATTCGACTTGCAGATCACGTAGAGCCGGCCACGGCGCTTCACCACCTGGCAATCGCGATGGCGCAGCTTGGCCTGTTTCAGCGAGGCGAGGACTTTCATCAGGCCCCCTTGCCGCCGACGAAGCCGGCGAAACGCTTGTTGAACCCGGCCACGCGGCCTTCGCTCTTGGTCTTGCGCTGTTCGCCGGTGTAGACCGGGTGCGAGGCGCTGGAAACGTCCAGCGTCACGTAGGGATAGGTCTTGCCGTCGGTATGGGTATGGGTCTTGTCGGTCTCCGCGGTGGAGCCGATCAGGAAGTACACGTCGGCCGAGGTGTCATGGAACAGGACGGGACGGTATTCGGGATGGATGCCGGGTTTCATGGGGATGCCTCCTACATAATGTTATATAGTTACATATTACTCCGATAAGAATAATTCGCAACTCCGGAAAGAGTTCCCGGCGACCATTCGGCTGCTCGACCATCCAGACACAATTATTAGCTTGCTTTCTATCCCCGTTTGTTTCCCATAATCAGCGCTTGGTTAGCGCGGGGGGAACCCGTCGTAGACGCCTCGAAGAAGGTGACTACCATTTTGAACCGAAGCCTGAAGATTGGAGACATGATGAATCTGTCGCTACTCAGTCGCTATGCGTTTTTCGCCTGTATCGCCCTGTTCACCTTGCTCAGCCTGCCGTTCCTCGGCAGCACCGAATGGCTCTGGCCGTTCACCCTCCTGGGCGTGGCCCTGAGCCTGCTCGGCCTGTTCGACCTGATCCAGACGCCCCACGCGGTGCGCCGCAACTATCCGATCCTGGGCAACATCCGCTATCTGGTGGAAGGCATCCGCCCGGAGATCCGCCAGTACCTGCTGGAAGCCGACGGCGACGCCCTGCCCTTCTCCCGCGCCCAGCGCTCGCTGGTCTACTCGCGGGCGAAGAACGAAAGCTCGGAGAAGCCCTTCGGCACCCTGATCGACGTGTACACCGCCGGCTACGAATTCATCAGCCACTCGATGCGTCCGGCGCCGCTCAGCGATCCCTGCGAGTTCCGCGTCGACATCGGCGGGCCGCAATGCAGCAAGCCGTACTCCGCTTCGCTGTTCAACGTCTCGGCGATGAGTTTCGGCGCCCTCAGCGCCAACGCCATTCGCTCGCTGAACCGTGGCGCGCAGATGGGCAACTTCTACCACGACACCGGCGAGGGCAGCATCAGCCCCTATCACCGCGAGAACGGCGGCGACCTGGTCTGGGAACTGGGCAGCGGCTACTTCGGGTGCCGCACCCGCGATGGCAAGTTCGACCCTGAGCGCTTCGCCGCCCAGGCCCTCGACCCGCAGGTGAAGATGATCGAGATCAAGCTCAGCCAGGGCGCCAAGCCGGGACACGGCGGTATCCTGCCCAAGCACAAGGTCACCCCCGAGATCGCCGCCACCCGTGGCGTGCCGATGGGTGAGGATTGCGTTTCGCCGTCGCGCCACAGCGCCTTCTCCACGCCGATCGAGCTGATGCAGTTCATCGCCCAGCTGCGCGAACTGTCCGGCGGCAAGCCGGTCGGCTTCAAGTTCTGCCTGGGCCATCCATGGGAGTTCATGGGCATCGCCAAGGCCATGCTGGAGACCGGCATCCTCCCCGACTTCATCGTCGTCGACGGCAAGGAAGGCGGCACCGGCGCGGCGCCGCTGGAGTTCACCGACCATATCGGCGTGCCGCTGCGCGAAGGCCTGCTGTTCGTCCACAACACCCTGGTCGGCCTCAACCTGCGCGACAAGATCAAGGTCGGCGCCAGCGGCAAGATCGTCAGCGCCTTCGATATCGCCAGCGTCCTGGCCACCGGCGCGGATTGGGCCAACTCGGCGCGCGGCTTCATGTTCGCCATCGGCTGCATCCAGTCGCAGAGCTGCCATACCAACAAGTGCCCGACCGGCGTCGCCACCCAGGACCCGCTGCGCCAGCGCGCGCTGGTGGTGCCGGACAAGGCCGAGCGGGTGCGCAACTTCCATCGCAACACCCTCAAGGGCCTGGCCGAGATGCTCGCCGCGGCGGGCCTGGAACATCCCTCGCAGCTCGAAGCCAAGCACCTGGTGCGACGCATCACCGACACCGAGATCCGCCTGTTCTCGCAGCTGCACTACTTCCTCAAGCCGGGCGAACTGCTTTCCGGCAAGATCGAGGGCGAGTTCTACGAGCGCATGTGGAACATGGCGCGGGCCGACAGCTTCGACGCGGCGGCCTGAGCCGCCGCCCTCGCACGCAAGAAAAAGCCGGAGGCATCGCTGCCTCCGGCTTTTTCATGTCCGCGTAGATCAGCCCAGCAGGATGGTCGCCCAGGTCACGGTGATCACGGTGAGGGCCACGAACTGCGCGGCGCTGCCCATGTCCTTGGCATTCTTCGACAGAGGGTGGCGTTCCAGCGAGACGCGGTCGACGGTGGCCTCGATCGCCGAGTTGAGCAGCTCGACGATCAGCGCCAGCAGGCACACCGCGATCATCAGCGCGCGTTCGCCGCGGCTGACGTCGAGGAGGAAGGCCACCGGGATCAGCACCACGTTGAGCAGCACCAGTTGGCGGAAGGCGGCTTCACCGCGGAAGGCGGCGAGGAAACCTGCGAGGGAATAGCCGGTGGCGTTGAGGATACGCTTGAGGCCGGTCTGGCCTTTGAAGGGGGAAGGCGACACGTCGGGTTCTCATCGATTCGGAAGGCCGGCAGTCTAGCCGCCGGCTGGTCAAAAAAGCGTTAAGCCGTCTCTCAATGAGAAGCGGGAACCGTCTCCATTTGTTGCAGCAGCAGCGCGGCCTGGGTCCGGGTGCGCACGTTGAGCTTGCGGAAGATCGCCGTGACGTGGGCCTTCACCGTCGCCTCGGAAACGTTCAGGTCGTAGGCGATCTGCTTGTTCAGCAACCCTTCGCAGACCATGGTGAGTACCCTGAACTGTTGCGGGGTGAGGCTGGCGAGCCCGGCGCTGGCGGCCTTGGCCTCCTCGCTGAGGGCTTCGGCGGCGGCATCCTGCGGCGGCCACCAGGTGTCCCCGTCGAGCACCGCGCGCACCGCCTGCTGCAGGGTTTCCAGCGGGCTGGACTTGGGAATGAAGCCGCTGGCGCCGAACTCGCGGGAGCGCTGCACCACCGCGGCCTCCTCCTGTGCCGAGATCATCACCACCGGCACCTGCGGGTATTGCCCGCGCAACAGCACCAGGCCGGAGAAGCCATAGGCCCCCGGCATGTTGAGGTCCAGCAGGACCAGATCCCAATCGGCCTTCTCGTTCAGCCGCGCTTCCAGTTCGGCGATGCTGGCGGCTTCCACCAGGCGCACGTCGGGACCCAGCCCGAGGGTGAGGGCCTGGTGCAAAGCGCTGCGAAACAGGGGGTGATCGTCGGCGATCAGGATCTCGTAAGAAGCCATGACATGTCCTAGTTTGTTCGGCCCAGCCGAGGCGGCGCTCAGGATGCCGACCGAGGGCGGACCGGTCAAGCCGAATGAGGGATACCTCGTACACCGCGTTCGTCTTTTCAAACACCCCGGCTTGCTGGCAGAGTGGCGGACCCTCCCCGCCCCGTCGAGCGAGCCATGCGAAGCCAAGCCCTGCGTGCCGATGTCCTGATGCTGATCACCGCCATGATCTGGGGGGTGTCGTTCGTCGCCCAGCGCCTGGGGATGGACGCCATCGGGCCGTTCCTCTATACCGGCCTGCGCTTCGTCCTCGGTGCCCTGGTGCTGGTGCCACTGCTGATGCTGCGCTCGCGACGCGACGGCGCGCAACCCTTCAATCGCGGACAGTTGCTCGCCGGTGTGATCCTCGGCGTCGCCCTGACCACCGGGATCAACCTGCAGCAGGTCGGCCTGCTGTTCACCAGCGTGACCAACTCCGGCTTCATCACCGGGCTCTACGTGATCGTCGTGCCGTTGCTCGGCCTGCTGTTCGGCCAGCGCACCGGCGCGGGCACCTGGCTGGGGGCGTCGCTGGCGGTGCTCGGCATGGCCCTGCTGAGCATCGGCCCAGGCTTCCAGGTCGCCTCCGGCGACTGGCTGCAACTGGCCGGCGCGGTGGTCTGGGGCGCGCACGTCCTGCTGGTAGGCCTGTTCGCCAGCCGCTACGACCCGATCCGCCTGGCCTTCCTGCAGTTCGCCACCTGCGCGGCGGTCAGCCTGCTGCTGGCACTGGTCTTCGAGGAAATCCACTGGGACGCCATCGTCCAGGCCGGTCCCGCCCTGCTATACGGCGGCCTGCTCGGCGTCGGCACCGGCTTCACCCTGCAGGTGGTGGCGCAGAAGCACGCCATCGCTTCCCATGCGGCGATCATCCTGTCCCTGGAAGCGGTGTTCGCCGCCATCGCCGGCGCCCTGTTCCTCGCCGAGACCCTGCACCTGCGCGGCTATTTCGGTTGCGCGCTGATGCTGGCGGGCATGCTGGTGGCGCAGTTGTGGCCGCGCAAGCTCGCCGCCGAAGCGCGCCCGGCCTGACACTCAGCCACGGAACGGCGCCAGGGCACGGTGCGCCGGGCTGGCCTCGTCCAGCGGAATGTGCCGCTTGGCGCCCAGATAACGCTCGCTGAACACCTCCAGGTAGGCGCCGAGCGCCTCGCCCGCGGCCTCGTCGCCAGCCAGCTCCAGGCACAGCGCCGCCACTTCGGCGGTGCACAGGTGCTCGCCACGGGTCGAGCGACGCAGGCGATAGCGCGAGAGCTGCTCGGGCAGCAGGCTGAGCACCGGGAACGGCTCCAGGTAGGGACTCTTGCGGAACATCTTGCGCGCCTCGGTCCAGGTCGCGTCGAGCAGGATGAACAGCGGTCGCTTGCCTTCCACCTGCGGGGCGACCTCGTTCACCACCCGCTCCGCCGCCACGTATTCGCCGGGGAACACCAGGTATGGCTGCCACTGCGGGTCGGCCAGCAACTCCAGCAAGCGCGGGTCGACCTCGGTGCGCGACCAGCCGAAGGCGAAGGTGTCGGCCACGGTATCGGCGATCAGCCAGCCGGTGTTGGTCGGTTTCAGCGCCTCGATGTCGTGCATGACCAGGCACATGCCGGCGCGCGCCTCGACCCGCGGCCGCCAGGCGCACATGCAATAGCTCGGCAGCAGCCGACAGCCTTCGCAGCGCGGCATGCGCGAACCGCGCGCGACGAAGGGTTTCAGGCTGCGCGCCAGGCGCTCCTGGCGCAAGCGGGAAACGGCATGGCTCATCGGGCAGGATCCCGGTACGGAAAGGACGGGCGAAGGAACATCGAAGACTCGAGGAAACGGGCTGGAAAGCGACCGCGAAATTCTATCAGAGCCCGCGTGGCTCCTGCTTTGTCGGACAACTTCCGAGGCCGCGAAAAAAAATTCTTCACAGGGGCCTCAGACGTCTAGTTAGAGCGGGATGCGATCCCTATAATCCGCCCCCTTTTTCGACACCGGGCAGCCGGCTCCGCCCGCTGACCTTACTGCCTCTCCAGACGAGTGACGCCCCCCTTGCTCGAGATCCGCAACGTGACCCGCCGCTTCGGCGACTTCACCGCCGTCGACAATGTCAGCCTGACGATCAACACCGGCGAATTCTTCACCCTCCTCGGCCCTTCCGGGTGCGGCAAGACCACCCTCCTGCGCATGCTCG
Organism: Pseudomonas sp. HMSC057H01; assembly: GCF_001836405.1. Taxonomy (NCBI): domain Bacteria; kingdom Pseudomonadati; phylum Pseudomonadota; class Gammaproteobacteria; order Pseudomonadales; family Pseudomonadaceae; genus Pseudomonas; species Pseudomonas sp. HMSC057H01. The sequence continues at coordinate 122,838 of NZ_KV828379.1, forward strand.
CCGGCTTCGACCAGCCGGACAGCGGCGAGATCCGCCTCAACGGCCAGGACCTCGCCGGCGTCGAGCCGGAGAAGCGCCCGGTGCATACGGTGTTCCAGAGCTACGCGCTGTTCCCGCACATGAGCGTGGCGCAGAACATCGCCTTCCCGCTGAAGATGGCCGGAGTGGCGAAGAGCGAGATCGACGCCCGCGTCGAACAAGCCCTGAAGGACGTGCGCCTGGCGGACAAGGGCGGGCGCATGCCGACACAGCTTTCCGGCGGCCAGCGCCAGCGCGTGGCGATCGCCCGCGCGCTGGTCAACCGGCCGCGCCTGCTGCTGCTCGACGAACCGCTGTCGGCGCTGGACGCCAAGCTGCGCGAAGAAATGCAGATCGAACTGATCAACCTGCAGAAGGACGTCGGCATCACCTTCGTCTATGTCACCCACGATCAGGGCGAAGCCCTGGCGCTGTCGCACCGCATCGCGGTGATGAACCAGGGCCGGGTGGAGCAGCTGGACGCCCCGGAAACCATCTACAGCTTCCCGCGCAGTCGTTTCGTCGCCGACTTCATCGGCCAGTGCAACCTGCTCGACGCCACAGTCGAGGCGGTCGACGGCGAACGCGTGCGCATCGATCTCCGGGGCCTGGGCGAGGTCCAGGCGCTGAAATCCTTCGACGCCCAGCCCGGCGAGGCCTGCGTGCTGACCCTGCGGCCGGAGAAGATCCGCCTGGCGCAGAGCGTCACCGCCGACAGCAACGAGGTGCACTTCCGCGGCCGCGTCGCCGAACTGCTCTACCTGGGCGACGTGACCCTGTACATCGTCGAGCTGGAGAACGGCGAGCGCCTGGAAACCCTGCTGCCCAACGCCACGCCCGGCCGGACCAAGTTCTTCGAGGTGGGCGACGCGGTGGAAGCCGCCTGGCGCTTCGATGCCGGCCACCTGGTCAGGGCCTGAGACGATGAGAAAGAACCTCGGCAAGTGGCTGCTGGTCTGGCCGCCGCAAGCGTATCTGCTGTTCTTCTTCCTGGTTCCGGCGCTGATCATGCTGTTCGCCTCGTTCCGCTTTCCCGGCGACTACGGCGGCCTGGCGCCCTGGATGTACAGCGAGGACGGGCAGACCGTCTACGACCTCAGCGTGGAGAACTACACCCGGCTCACCGAGAGCTGGGTGTACCTGCAACTGTTCGTCAAATCCTTCGGCTACGCCCTGGTCACCACCCTGGCCTGCCTGCTGCTCGCCTACCCGGTGGCGACCACCCTCGCCCGGGCCCCGGCGAAGTGGCGCAACCTGCTGATCCTGCTGGTGATCCTGCCGTTCTGGAGCAACCTGCTGGTACGCGTCTACGCCTGGATGATCATCCTCTCGCCGTCCGGTGCCCTGACCCGCGGGATCAACGCCGCGCTGGACCTGTTCGGCGCGCAGCCGATCAGCCTGATGTTCACCCCGTTCGCGGTGATCCTGTGCATGGTCTACGTGCACCTGCCGTTCATGATCCTGCCGCTCTACGCCAACCTGGAGAAACACGACCCGGCCCTGCTGGACGCCGCCCAGGACCTCGGCGCCGGTCGTTGGCAACGCTTCTGGCGGGTGACCTTCCCGCTCTCGCTGCCGGGCGTGGCCGCCGGCGCGGCACTGGTATTCATCCCGGTGCTGGGAATGTTCGCCATCCCCGACCTGGTCGGCGGTACCGACGGCATCATGATCGGCAACCTGATCAAGAGCCAGTTCCTCGACTCCCGCGACTGGCCGTTCGGCAGCGCGCTGTCGATCGCCCTGACCGGCTGCATCCTGCTGCTGGTCGCCCTCGGCATGGGCGCCGCGCGCGCCCGCAAGGGAGGCGCCCATGCGTAGGCCCTACCTGCTCTGGAGCGCCACCGCGCTGGTGTACCTGTTCCTCTACGTACCGCTGGTGATCGTGGTGCTGTACTCCTTCAACGACTCGCGGCTGAACGCCGAGTGGGTGGGCTTCACCCTGGACTGGTACCGCAAGCTGTTCGGCAACCGCGACATGCTCCAGGCCGCCGCCAACTCGCTGGTCATCGCGCTGGTTTCGGCCAGCGTGGCGACCCTGCTCGGCACCCTCGCCGGGGTCGCCCTGCATCGCTTCAAGCTGCGCGTGCTGCCCCTGCTGGTGCTGACCCCAATCGCCATTCCGGAACTCCTGATGGGAGTCTCGCTGGTGATCTTCTTCATCGGCCTGAACATGAGCCTGGGCATGCTCTCGGTGACCCTCGCGCACATCACCTTCTCGGTCGGCTTCGTCGCCCTGGTGGTGCAGGCGCGCATGTCGGGCATGGACGAAAGCCTCACCGAGGCGGCCCGCGACCTCGGTGCCACGCCCTGGCAGAGCTTCCGCCTGGTGACCCTGCCGCTGATCATGCCGGGCATCGTCGCCGGCGCGCTGATGGCCTTCACCCTGTCCATCGACGACTTCGTGATCACCTTCTTCACCGCCGGCGGCGGCTTCGCCACCCTGCCGACGCAGATCTACACCATGATCAAGATCGCCGTGACGCCCGAAGTGAACGCCGTCTCCACCCTGCTGATGCTGCTCACCCTGGTGCTGATCGTGATCGCCTCGAAACTCTCCCCCAGCGCCATCAAGGGCCATTGATCCGCCGAAACCCGCGGGCCTCCCGGAGAGGCCCGCGGCCTTGCCCTGCTCCGGTTTCCGGAGCCCTGCCACCCCGTAACAAGGAACCATGATGAAAAAGCTGTTGCTCGTCGCAACCCTCATGGCAGGAGCCGCCCAGGCCACCGCCGCCGAGAAGCTGTATCTGTTCAACTGGAATGACTACATCGCCGAGGACACAGTGAAACGCTTCGAGCAGCAATGTGGCTGCGAGCTGGTGCAGGAGTTCTATTCCGGCACCGAGGAAATGATGGCCAAGCTGGCCGCCGGGGCCAGCGGCTACGACGTGATCATCCCGACCCAGAACGCGGTCGAGGCGCTGATCCGCAAGGGCGACCTGCTGGAGCTGGACAAGAGTCGTCTGGCGAACCTGAGCAACGAGGCCGCGGGCTACCTCGACAAGGATTTCGACAAGGGCAACCGCTATTCCCTGCCCTACGCCTTCACCACCACCCTGGTCGGCTACAACAAGACCGAGCTGGACAAACTGGGCATCGACCCCGCCGACTGGTCGGTGATCTTCGACCCGGCGGTCCTGGAGAAGATCAAGGGCAGGGTCACGGTGATGGACGACCCGCAGGAACTGTTCGGCGCCGCCCTGAAGTACCTCGGCCACTCCGCCAACGACACCGACCCGCAGCACTGGAAGGAAGCCCAGGCGCTGATCCTCGCGGCCAAGCCGTACTGGGCCGCGTTCAACTCGTCGAGCTATATCAAGGAGCTGACCCTGGGCAACATCTGGGTCGCCCATGGCTACTCCAGCGACATGTACCAGGCCAGGGCCGACGCGGAGGCTGCCGGCCGCGCCTTCAAGGTCGACTTCGCCCTGCCCCGCCAGGGCGCGGTACTGGCCATCGACAACATGGTGATCCACAAGGGCTCGAAGAACCCCGACCTGGCCTACCGCTTCATCGACTTCATGCTCGACGGTCGGAACGCTTCCGAGCTGACCAACCAGATCGGTACCGGCACGCCCAACGCCGCCGCCCTGCCCTTCATCAGGCCGGAAATCAAGACGCTCGCCGCCCTGTTCCCGGACGCCACCACCCAGGCCAGGCTGGAGCCGCTGAAGGACCTGAACTCGCGCCAGCGACGCGCCCTGAACAAGCTCTGGACCGAGATCAAGCTGCGCTGATCCGCACCGCTATCGACGAAAGGGCGACCCTCGGTCGCCCTTTTGCGTTTCCGTGCCCCGCCCCGAACGCGGTAACATGGCGCCCATTCGCCACCGTCCGTCCCGGGAATGGGCCGACGGAAACAATTCGCCCCCTCCATCGGTCGAATCCGCTTATTGCCCCAGGAGATCTTCGATGTCGCGCTTCATGGCCCTTGCCCTTTGTTTCGTCCTGCCCACCGCCGCCCATGCCGCCTCGCTCAAGGATTTCGAACTGAGCAAGATGCTGGAGAAAGTGGCCAAGGAAAGCAGCGTAGGCACTCCCCGCGCCATCAACGAAGACATCCTCGACCAGGGCTACACCGTCGAAGGCAACCAGTTGATCAATCACCTCAGCGTACGCGCCAGCCACGCCGAGCGCATGCGCTCCAACCCGGACAGCGTGCGCAGCCAGCTCGGCGATAGCGTGTGCAGCAACACCGGCTATCGCCAGTTGCTCGCCCGCGGCGCGATCCTCACCTACAGCTTCACCGAGTACAAGACCAACCAGCCGGTCGCCACCGAACGCTTCGATGCCGGCAGTTGCCGCATCCAGGGCAAGAAGTAAGCGCGCCGCGCGGTCGCCATGCTGGACAAGCAGCATCTGCTGAAGATCGCCAGAACGCCGATGCCGTTCGGCAAGTACCAGGGACGGATGCTGGTCGACCTGCCGGAGGAGTACCTGCTGTGGTTCTACAAGAAAGGCTTCCCGCCCGGTGAACTCGGGCGGCTGATGCAGTTGACCCTGGAGCTGAAGATCGACGGGCTGGACGGGCTGCTCAAGCCGCTTCGTCCCCCCGCTCCGTAGGCGAATGACGTCGCCGACGCTATCCGCCGATACCCCGCCCACACCCTGCCTTCGCCAGACACCCGCCCCCGTTCGGCAGGGCGAATAACGCCACAGACGCTATCCGCCGATACGCAGCCGAACTCAGCGCAACAACGCCGGATCGCCCTTGCCGGCCACCGCCGCCGCCTCCTCCGGGGTTAGCAGCGCGGTGCGCGGCACCTCCATCAAGCGGGCGCAAGCCGCCAGCACGTTGCCCCAGCAGGCGCGGTTGGCGAACTGCATGCCCGCCTCGTCGAGGGTGCCGCCGCGGTTGCGATAGCCGAGTACCGAGGTGCGCCGGGCATCCGGCAGGATCGGCCAAAGATGACCGCGCGCCACTTCCGCGCGCATATGGGTGAGTAGCACGCGGCGCTCATGGCTATCCGGGAACAGTCGTTCCACCAACGCCTCGTCGGCCACCGCCTCGACCTCCCAGCGATCGCGCGGCGCGCGGAAGCGTCCCGGCTCCTGCAGGTAGACCAGCCGGTAGGCCTGCCCGGCCTCGGCCAGACGCTGCGCGGCGCGGCGCATCTGTTCGAGCTGGTAGCTGCCGTTGGCGATCAGCAGCAGTGGATCGGAGCCGCAGCGCTCCTCGACCAGGATCGCGCCGTCGCGGGCCAGGCGCTCGGCCTGGACGGCGTCGAACACCATCGGCCGGTCGCGCTTGGGGATCACCAGGCAGGCCAGTTGCCCCCGGCTGCGGTAGATCGTCGGTAGCAGCGCCAGGGCGCTGTTGTGATCGGCCGGGAAGAGCACCCGGACCATGTCACTCATCTCGCCAAGCAGGGCCTCGCAGAAGGTGGTGTCCTGGTGCGACTGCTGGTTCTTGCCATTCTCCCAGGTATGCGAAGTAGCGACCAGCGGCCAGCCCAGCCAGCCGGCCGGACGCCCGACTTCCTTCTGCTGGCGGGCGAAGATCAGGGTCTGGCGCACCGCGCCGAGCATCTTCACGCAGAACGCCTCGTAGCTGGCAACCAGGTTGAGTCCGCCCTGGTTGGCCAGGCAGGCGGACACCACCGCCTCCTCGTTGAGCGCGGTGATGACCCGACCGCTCACCGATTCCAGTTCGCTCTCCGGCTCGCTGACCCGATGCTTGAGCGCCTTGAGCACGCCGCCGAGGCGGTTGCTGGCCAATTCGTCGGGATTGCCGACCCGGGCGCGCAGGTCGGGGTTGGCCTCCACCAGTTCGGTATAGAAGCGGTCCAGCGCGGCCATCGGCGAGCAGGGATCGTCGCGATAGCGCAGCGGCGGGATGATCGGTTCGATGGGATGGCGCAGGGCCAGCGGGTTGTCCCGTTCGAGGGGACGCTCGCCGCGCTGCTCGGCGAACAGCCGGCGGGCCAATTCGAGAGCCTCAGGCTCGACCCAGAGTTCGTTTGCATGCTGGTTGAACAGTTGCCGGGCCTGTTCGTCGTTATGCGGATTGCCCGGCAGCGGCAGGTTGTGCGCGGCGTTGCTGCCGGCGCCATAGAAGCCGAAGCCCTTGACCGTCTCGGCGATGCCGTAGGGAATCGGCAGCGGGTAGCGGAGGATGCCGCTGTTCTTCTCCTGCACGCGCCGCTCCAGGCGCTGTTCCATCTCCCAGAGCGTACAGACGAAGGCGGCCGGGTCGCGCCCATCGAAGCTGATCGGATCGAAGCCGCAGCGGCGCAGATGCAGCTTGAAGCCCTCCAGCCCCTCATGGGTGCCCAGTTCGGTGCGCTGCTCGATGCGCCGGCCATTGGCGATCATCACCGGCAGCGCCGCCCCGCAATCCTCGGCTCGCCACCAGCGCGGAATCCAGTCGCTGCCGCGCTGTTCCTCGGCGGCACCATCGGAGAGGAACGCCACCAGGGTCTCGCCGGGCAGCGGCATGTGCGCATACTGCAATTCGGCGAAGCCGAGGTAGCCGCCCTCGGCGATACCGCCGGCGGTATGCGGATTCACGTGGCTGCCCAGTGGCGCCGCCGGTGCGCCGTTGGGGGCCTGGGCGTAGCCGTAGAAGTCCTGCAGCAAGCGGTTCAGCCCTTCCTCGCCGTCGGCATAGGCGCGCTCCTGCTCCGGGTGCAGGTTGCCGGTGAGGACGTTCAGCGCGTCGATGGCGACCACGCAATGGCCCTGGCCCATCAGCCAGGCGCGAGTCTTGCCGGTCAGGACGTTGAGTGCCAGATAGCCGGCGTAGGCCGGGACCATGTTCAGGGCTCCGCCGGTGTGGCCCTCGGGCTGTGTCTTGAAATCCTCGGCCTGCAAGGGCTGGCCGTCCAGGCGGATGCGCCGGGCGTAGGTCATGTGCACGACGATGCGCAGGGCGCTGGCGGTCAGCCGGTCGAGGGCGCGGAACAGCTGGTAGACGCTGGCCAGGTCCGGTTGCAGCCCGGCTTGGACCAATTGATGAGCGGTGCGGAACACGGCGGCGCGGGTCTCTGCGCTATGCTGGAGCGGACCATGGCCTTGCAGCCACGCGGCAAACGCCGGCTCGGCCGCCGCATGGGCAAGCAACTCGTCCTGACTGGGCAGAATCTGACTCATGGTGGGTAGCCTCCCTAGTGGTGCCTTGCAGTCTAGGCAGCACACGGCAAAGGGCGCTGACCTGCATCAAGCTCCCCGCCCCCGATTCGTTCACCCTGGCCCTGTACGAAGGTTCCATGGCATTCCACGATCCCCGAAAGGTATCGGGGTGTCGACAGAGCTCTGACGGAGGAGGCTCGATGGCATCACTGACGTTTCTAGGCGCCGCCCAGGAGGTCACTGGCTCCTGTTATCTGCTGGAAACCCTCGATGGCGTGAAGGTCCTGCTCGAATGCGGCATGCGCCAGGGGCGCCGCGAAGCCGACAACGGCAACCGCGCGCCCTTCCCCTTCGATCCCGCGAGCATCGACGCGGTGGTCATCTCCCACGCCCACCTGGACCACAGCGGTCTGCTGCCGCGCCTGGCGGCCGAGGGCTTCAAGGGCCCGATCTTCGCCACCGAGGCCACCTGCGAACTGCTCGAACTCATGCTGCTGGACTCCGCACACATCCAGGAAAAGGACGCCGAGTGGGAGAACCGCTGGCGCAACCGGATCGGCAAGCCGAGCATCAAGCCGCTGTATACCCAGGCCGACACCGAACGCGCGCTCAAGCTGCGCCGGCCGATCAGCCTCGGCAGCACGGTGGCGGTCGCTCGTGGCGTGCGGGTGACCTTTCACAACGCCGGCCACATCCTCGGCTCGTCGATCGTCGAAGTGCAGTTCCACGACCAGGTGCAACCGCGCCGCCTGGTGTTTTCCGGCGACCTCGGCAACACCTGCTCGCCGTTGATGCGCGCGCCCTCGCCGCTGAGCCGGGCCGACGTGGTGATGCTCGAGTCCACCTACGGCGATCGCGATCACCGCGACAGCAACGAAACCCTGGAGGAACTGGCGGCGATCCTCGAACAGGCGCATCGCGACGGCGGCAACGTGCTGATCCCGTCGTTCGCCGTCGGCCGCACCCAGGACCTGCTCTACTACCTCGGCCGCTTCTACCAGGAGGGCCGCCTGCCGCAACAGGCGGTGTTCCTCGACAGCCCGATGGCCGCCCGCGCCAACGGCATCTACCTGCGCCACAGCAACGAGTTCGACGACCGCGACCGCGAGTACATTCGCGGCACCGGCACCACCCGCCTGGAGGAATGGCTGCCGGTCCTTCGCGTCACCCGCAGCGCCGACGAGTCGATGGCGATCAACCGGATCAAGAGCGGCGCGGTCATCATCGCCGGCAGCGGCATGTGCACCGGTGGCCGTATCGTCCATCACTTCAAGCACAACCTCTGGCGCCCGGAATGCCATGTGGTATTCCCCGGCTTCCAGGCGCGCGGCACCCTGGGCCGCAACATCGTCGACGGCGCCAGCGCGGTTCGCGTGTTCCACCAGCGCATCGCGGTCAAGGCGCAAATCCATACCCTCGGCGGCTTCTCCGCCCACGCCGGGCAATCGCAGTTGCTCGACTGGGTCGCTCACTTCGCCCACCGTCCCGCGCTATACCTGATACATGGCGAGCGGGAAAAGATGGAAGCGTTGCGGGGCGCGATCCGCGAGCGCCTCGACTGGGATGCCGAGATACCCGAGCCCGGCGAACGCATCGAGATCTGAGCCGCCGTCCGCAACTGTCACGCAGTCCGTGGCAGTATGCGGATGACCGCCTGTCCAGGGTGGTTGTAGAAGGAGTATGCGAATGCCCTACGAAGCCGATGACTATCTTTCCCGGCACTTCCAGACCAGCGGCACCGACCTGGCGCGGAAGGTCGACGAACTGGCGGCCCTTGCGGCTCCCGGCGACAGCCCCAATCTCGCGCTCTACCGCGAGATGCTCTTCACCGTGACGCGCATGGCCCAGGCCGACCGCAACCGCTGGGACGCCAAGATCATGCTGCAGACCCTGCGCGAGATGGAGCATGCCTTCAGCGTCCTCGAGCAGTTCAAGCGGCGACGCAAGGTCACCGTGTTCGGCTCGGCGCGCACGCCGGTCGAACATCCGGTCTATGCCCTGGCGCGCAAGCTGGGCGAGGAACTGGCCCGCTACGATCTGATGGTGATCACCGGCGCCGGCGGCGGCATCATGGCCGCCGCCCACGAAGGCGCCGGGCTGGAGAACAGCCTGGGCTTCAACATCACCCTGCCCTTCGAGCAGCACGCCAACCATACGGTGGACGGCAGCGGCAACCTGCTGTCGTTCCACTTCTTCTTCCTGCGTAAGCTGTTCTTCGTCAAGGAAGCCGACGCCCTGGTGCTCTGCCCCGGCGGCTTCGGCACCCTCGACGAGGCGCTGGAAGTGCTGACCCTGGTGCAGACCGGCAAGAGCCCGCTGGTGCCGATCGTGCTGCTCGACCAGCCGGGCGGCCGCTACTGGGAACACGCCCTGGAGTTCATGCAGGAACAGTTGCTGGAGAACCACTATATCCTGCCGGCCGACATGCGCCTGATGCGCCTGGTGCATTCGGCCGAAGACGCGGTGAAGGAAATCGCCCAGTTCTACCGCAACTTCCACTCCAGCCGCTGGCTGAAAGGCACGTTCGTGATTCGCCTGAACCACGCCCTGAACGAAGCCGCGCTGGCGCACCTGCACGAACACTTCGCCAGCCTCTGCCTGAGCGGCGGCTTCCAGCAGCAGGCCTACAGCGAGCAGGAACAGGACGAACCGGAGTTCCGCAACCTGACCCGCCTCGCCTTCGTGTTCAACGGGCGCGACCAGGGGCGTCTGCGGGAATTGCTGGACTACATCAACCTGCCGGAAAACTGGGACTGAAGCTGCCGCTCCGGCACGCGCTCAATCGTCGCTGCGACTGTTCAACAGGCGGCTGATCGACTCCATGGAGTAACCCCGGTACGCCAGGAAGCGGCCCTGCTGGGCCTTTTCCCTGGCGTCCTGCGGCAGGCGGGCGAACTTGCGGCGCCAGACCTCGCGCAATTGCGCACTCCAGTCGACCTCGCAGGCACCCAGCGCCCTTTCGATATCGGCGCGCGGCAGACCGCGTTGCGCCAGTTCCTCACGGATGCGCAACGGCCCATGGCCGCTACGGGCGCGACTGGCGATGAAGCTTTCGAGATAGCGGGATTCGTCGAGCAGACCTTCCTCGGCCAGGCGGTCGAGGGCAGGGTCGATCAACTCGGCAGACGCGCCACGCTGGCGCAACTTGCGGGAAAGCTCGGCGCGCCCGTGCTCACGGCGCGCCAGCAGATCCATGGCCGCCCGCCGCACGGCGACGGGCGTATCGAGCACGGTCGCCATTGGCCTCAATCGGCTTCGGCGTCAGCCACTTCTTCGGCGTCGGCCTTCACCGGACCGCTCTTGGCCAGCAGCTGGTCGCGGATGGTCTTCTCCAGTACCGAACCGATTTCCGGATTGTCTTCCAGGTACTTGGCGGCGTTCGCCTTGCCCTGGCCGATCTTGCTGCCCTGGTAGCTGTACCAGGCGCCGGACTTCTCGACCAGGCCCAATTGCACGCCCAGGTCGATGATCTCGCCGGTACGGTAGATGCCCTTGCCGTAGAGGATCTGGAACTCGGCCTGGCGGAACGGCGGGGAAACCTTGTTCTTCACCACCTTGACGCGGGTTTCGCTACCCACCACCTCGTCGCCTTCCTTCACCGCGCCGGTACGACGGATGTCCAGGCGGACCGAGGCGTAGAACTTCAGTGCGTTACCGCCGGTGGTGGTTTCCGGGTTGCCGAACATGACGCCGATCTTCATGCGGATCTGGTTGATGAAGATGACCAGGCAGTTGGCGTTCTTGATATTGCCGGTGATCTTGCGCAGCGCCTGGGACATCAGGCGTGCCTGCAGGCCGACGTGGGCGTCGCCCATCTCGCCTTCGATCTCGGCCTTGGGTACCAGCGCGGCCACGGAGTCGACGATGATCACGTCGACCGCGTTGGAGCGCACCAGCATGTCGGTGATTTCCAGGGCCTGCTCGCCGGTGTCCGGCTGGGAGACCAGCAGGTCGTCGACGTTGACGCCCAGCTTGCCGGCATAGTCGGGATCGAGCGCGTGCTCGGCGTCGACGAAGGCACAGGTGGCGCCCTGTTTCTGGGCCTCGGCGATCACCGAGAGGGTCAGGGTGGTCTTGCCCGAGGATTCCGGACCGTAGATCTCGACGATCCGGCCCTTGGGCAGGCCGCCGATGCCGAGGGCGATGTCCAGGCCCAGGGAGCCGGTGGAGATGGCCGGGATCGCCTGGCGCTCATGGTCGCCCATGCGCATGACCGCGCCTTTGCCGAATTGGCGTTCGATCTGTCCCAGGGCCGCGGCCAGGGCGCGCTTCTTGTTCTCGTCCATTGAAGTCCTCGCGAAGTCAGGGCGGCCGGACGGCCACGAACAACTGTATAAGTAGAC